>JADLFL010000053.1 GCA_020845575.1 Acidobacteriota bacterium
CGTGCGGGCATCCGCATCGAAGACGATGTGGTGGTGACCGGGGATGGCCATCAACGAATCACCGACGTGCCCCTCGGCTGGCCTGCCGCACACTGACAATGACACTCGACGAAATCAAGCAGATCCTCGACCTGGTCCGTGAACACGAGCTCTCCGAGTTCGAGCTGGAGCAGGAAGGCGTCAAGCTGCGCGTCCGCAAGAAGGGCCAGGACGCGCCGGCCGTGGTGGTGAGTCCCGCGCACGCGGTGCCGGTGCCCGTCGTGGCCGCGGCGTCTGCCGGCGCGTCCGCCAGCGTACCGGTGACCGCCGCAGGCGATCCCGCCTCGCCTGTCGACGCCGACAACACGGACGGCGTCGAACTGGGCGTGGTCACCTCGCCGATCGTGGGCACGTTCTATCGCTCACCCGAGCCGACGGCCGCCCCCTTTGTCGCCGTGGGCGACACGGTGCGCAAGAACCAGGTGCTGTGCCTCATCGAGGCCATGAAGCTGATGAACGAGATCGTGTCGGAATACGACGGCGAGATCGTCCAGGTGTTTGTGGAGAACGGCCAGCCGGTGCAGTACGGCGAACGGCTGTTCGCGGTCAAGGCACGGTAGCGATCGTGTTCAAGAAGATCCTCATCGCCAACCGTGGCGAGATCGCCCTGCGCGTGATCTGCGCGTGCCGCGAGATGGGCATCAGGACGGTGGCCGTCTTCTCGGAGGCCGACGAGCACAGCCTGCACGTCCGCTTCGCCGACGAGGCCGTCTGCATCGGGCCCCCGCGCAGCAGCGAGAGCTACCTGCACGTGCCGGCGATCATCAGCGCCGCGGAGATCACCGGCGCCGACGCGATCCATCCGGGATACGGGTTCCTCTCCGAGAGCGCGTATCTCGCCGAGATCTGCGATGCCTGCCACATCAAGTTCATCGGCCCGAGCCCCTCGGTGATCCGGTTGATGGGCGAGAAGTCGCGTGCACGCCGCGCCATGAAGAAGGCGGGCGTGAGCACGCTGCCGGGGAGCGATGGCCCCGTCGAGACCGAGGAGGAGGCCCTCGAGGTGGCGGCCCGGCTCGGGTATCCCGTCATCATCAAGGCCAGCAACGGCGGTGGCGGCCGCGGCATGCGCATCGTGCGCGCCGCCGAGGAACTGCCGCCGTCGCTGCGCACCGCGCAGCGTGAGGCGCAGGCCGCCTTCGGCATCGGCGACGTGTACCTCGAGAAGTACCTCGACGCCCCGCGGCACATCGAAGTCCAGATCATCGGCGACGAGCACGGCAACGTGGTGCACCTCGGCGAGCGCGAGTGCTCCGTCCAACGACGCCACCAGAAGCTGATCGAGGAAGCGCCGTCGGCCGTGATCACCGAGGCGCAGCGCGCGGCGCTCGGCGCGATGGTCGTGGACGCCGCGAAGGCCGTCGGCTACGCGAGCGCGGGAACCTTCGAGTTCCTGATGGACGCCGACAACAACCTGTACTTCATCGAGGCGAATACGCGCCTCCAGGTCGAGCACGGCGTCACCGAGCTCATCACGGGCATCGACATCGTGAAGGCGCAGATTCGCGTGGCGGCGGGCGAGCCGCTCCCGTTCACGCAGGACGATGTGACGCTGACCGGGCACGCAATCGAGTGCCGCATCAACGCCGAGAACCCCGTCACGTTCGCGCCGAGTCCCGGCCGCATCGACGCGTTCTGCCTCCCCGGCGGTCCAGGCATCCGCGTGGATACGTTCGTCCACTCGGAGGCGACGGTGCCGCCCAACTACGACTCGCTCATCGCCAAGATGATGTCGCACGGGCGGACGCGCGACGAGGCCATCGCCCGCATGCGGCGTGCGCTCGAGATGACGGTGATCGAGGGGATCCACACGTCGGTGCCCATGCACCTGCGCATCCTTGCCGATCCCGACTTCCAGGCGGCGCGCATCTCCACGGCGTTCATGGAACGGTTCCTGGCCAAGCCGGAGTGAGCGTTCCGGGCCGCCCGCTGCCGTCGCGGTTGTACGCCATCGCCGATGCGGACGTGGCGGCCGCCGCCGGGTGGGACGTGCCGGATCTCGTCGACACGTTCCTGCAGGCGGGTGCGCGCTTCATCCAGATTCGCGCCAAGTCCACGCCAGGTGGTCAGCTCCTCGCCTGGGTGGATCGCGTCGCTGCTCTCGCGGGCGACGCGTGGATCATCGTCAACGACCGCGTCGACGTGGCCCTGGTCGCCGGCACGCGGCACGTGCATCTCGGCCAGGACGATCTGCCGGTGCGCGACGCCCGACTGATGCTCGGCGCCGATGCCGTCATCGGCCTTTCCACGCACACGCCCGACCAGATTGCGCGCGCGTGCGCGCTGCCGGTGGACTACATCGCCGTCGGGCCCGTGTTCGGGACGCACACGAAAGATACGGGGTACACGCCGGTGGGGCTCGCGCTGGTGGCGGAGGCACGTCGTCAGGCCGATGCGTCGGGCGCGCGTCCTGTCGTCGCCATCGGCGGCATCACGCTCGACACGGCACGCGCGACGATCGAGGCCGGCGCCGGTGCCGTTGTCGTGATCAGCGATCTGCTGCGCGGTGGGAACCCCGCGGGCCGCGTCAGGGCCTACTTGTCGGCGCTCGACGAGGTGTAGCCGCGGGTATAATGCGCGCCGAGACTTTGCCAGCGCACTGCACAGACTAGGCAACCTGACCCCGGGGGAGACACGCTTGGCCAGTACACTCTTTCGTACCAAGTCCATCGACCGACTGCTTGCCGAAGGTGCGGCGACAGGGGAGGGGACGCTGAAGCGTACCCTCGGTCCCGGCGCGCTGGTGGCGCTCGGGATCGGCGCGATCATCGGTGCCGGTCTGTTTGTCAGGACGGCGGCCGCGATCGCCGATCGGGCCGGCCCGTCGGTCACCATCGCCTTCCTCGTGGCGGCGCTCGGCTGCGCGCTCGCCGGCCTCTGCTATGCCGAGTTCGCCTCGATGATCCCCATCGCGGGCAGCGCGTACACGTATTCGTACGCGACGATGGGGGAGCTCGTCGCGTGGATCATCGGCTGGGACCTCATTCTCGAGTACGCGGTCGGCGCGGCCACCGTCGCCATCGCCTGGAGTGAGTACTTGAACAAGGTCCTTGAATTCTTCGGGTTACAAATACCGTACGCGTGGTGTCACTCGCCATTCCAGGTTGACCCCGTCACGGGTGCGCACGGCATCATCAACGTGCCCGCCGTCCTCGTTCTCTCGGGACTCACGGCGCTCCTCGTGCGCGGCACGCAGGAATCGGCCTGGGTCAACAACATCATCGTCATCACGAAGGTCGCCATCGTCCTGCTGGTGATCGCGCTGGGTTGGGGCTTCATCAACCCGGTCAACCACACGCCGTACATCCCGCCCGCCACGCTCTACACGACGCATGACGGCATCACGCACAACTACGGCGGCATCATGGGCATCCTCGGCGCCGCGGGCGTGGTCTTCTTCGCCTACATCGGCTTCGACGCCGTCTCCACCGCCGCGCAGGAAGCGAAGAACCCGAAGCGCGACATGCCGATCGGCATTCTCGGCTCACTCGTGGTGTGTACCGTGCTCTACGTGCTGTTTGCACACGTCCTGAGCGGTATCGCCACCGTCGAGGACTTCCGCAGCACCGGGCGCGAAGCGTCGGTGACCTTCGCGATCGCGAAGTACATGACGGGGTACGGCTGGCTGGCCAAGTTCGTCACCGTGGCCATTCTCGCCGGCTTCTCGTCGGTGATCCTGGTGATGCTGCTCGGGCAATCGCGCGTGTTCTACTCGATGGCCAAGGACGGGCTCGTGCCGCGGTTCTTCGCCGAGTTGCACCCGCAGCACCGGACGCCGTACAAGTCCAACTGGTTCTTCTTCGTGTTCACCGGGCTGTTTGCCGCGTTCGTGCCGGGCGACATCGTGGGAGAGATGACCAGCATCGGGACGTTGTTCGCGTTCATGCTGGTCTGCGCGGGTGTGTGGATCATGCGTGTGCGGCGGCCGGACATTCCGCGCGGCTTCCGCGTGCCGGCGGTTCCGCTTGTCGCACTGGCGGGCATATTCACGTGCGGAGCGATGGTGTACGGCCTCGGCTGGACCAACTGGCTGCGACTGGCCGGCTGGCTCGCGCTGGGGCTCCTCATCTACTTCGGCTACGGCAAGCAGCACAGCCGGTTGAACAGCCATGCGTGATGTGACACGGGGTGTCGTCACCGTGGTCTCGTCGCGAAGCGAGGCCCGGTGAGCGCACGCCTGCTCGACGGCGCCGCACTCGCGCGCCGCATGCGCGAAGACCTGCAGCCACGCGTGCAGGCGTTCACCGCCGAGGCCGGGCGTCCGCCCGGCCTGGCACTCGTGCTGGTGGGCGACGATCCCGCCTCGCACGTGTACGTCGGCAGCAAGCGGACGCACGGCGCGGAGGTCGGCTTCCGTGTCGACCTCCATCCGCGTCCGGCAAGCGCGTCGATCGAAGACGTGCTGGAACTCGTGCAGGCGCTCAACGCGGAACCGGGCATCGACGGGATCCTCGTGCAGTCGCCGCTGCCTGCGGCGATGGGGAGTGACGCGGCGCGGCGCGTCTTCGAAGCCATCGATCCAGCCAAGGACGTCGACGGATTCACGGCGGAGAACGTCGGCAGGCTCGTGCAGAATCGCGACGGCCTCGTCGCCTGCACGCCGGCAGGCGTCATCGAACTGCTGGAACGCGAGCAGGTGCCGATCGCCGGACGGCGTGCCGTCGTCATCGGCCGCAGCGACATCGTCGGCAAGCCGATGGCGCTGTTGCTGCTGCATCTTCATGCCACGGTGACCATCGCGCATTCGAAGACCGTCGATCTGTCGGCCGTGGCACGCGAGGCGGACATCCTCGTTGCCGCGATCGGGCGCGCCGGGTTCGTGACGCCGGACTTCGTCAAGCCCGGGGCGACGGTCATCGACGTGGGCATGAACCGCGTGACGAGCGAAGCCGACGTTGTCGCGTTCTTCGGCGAGGGCTCGAAGCGTCATGAGACGTGGAAGGCGAAGGGCTCCGTGCTGATGGGCGACGTGCACCCCGCCGTCGCAGCCGTGGCCGGTGCCCTCACGCCCGTGCCCGGTGGTGTGGGTCCCCTCACGATCGCCATGTTGATGCACAACACTCTCACCGCCGCCCAACGCCGGACAGGCATCAGCGTCTGAGCGGGCCGGGCGACCTGTCGCGCCGAAGCCCGGAGGGCGAAGGCGGAAGCCCGGTCCCTACACCGCGAGATTGGTAGGGCCGGCTCTCCGAGCCCGGCCTACATGGGCTCGACCGCGCCTGCCGCGCGTGGCTTTCGTGGGCGACGGGCCTGCGAACTTCGCGCGCTTGCAGACGTACTGGTGCGTGGCCGCTGGCGGGCAGGTTGTGACGTACTCCGCAGCGTCGCGAACTGTATTCGTATACCGAGGCCGGCGGCCACCTTCGTGACAGTGGCGAACGTCGGGTTGCCAGTGGCCGAGAGCGCCTGGTAGAGCGCGGCCCGCGTCAGCCCCGTCTCTCGCGCGAGCGCGCTCATGCTACGCGCGCGTGCCACGGCGCCGAGTGCCTGCAGCATGAACGCCGGGTCGTCCCCTGCCTCTTCAGCACACGTCTCGAGATAGGCCGCGATGTCCGCCTCGTCCCGCAGGAATCGCGCAGCATCCCACTGTTCCACTTTGACAGCCATTCGTCACCTCTTCTTCGCTGCTTTCCACTCGGCCGCGATGGCTCTCGCTCGCGCGATGTCCTGCGCCTGCCTTCGCTTGTCCCCGCCGCACAACACCAGTAGAACAGTCGTTTCGCGTTGTGTGTAGTACACGCGGTAGCCAGGACCGTAGTCGATGCGGAGCTCGATCAGTCCACCGTCGAGCGCGTGATGGTCACCCGGATTGCCCTGGGCCAACCGCCCGACGCGCGCGATGACTCGCGCACGTGCCTGTCGGTCATGCAAGGCGTCGAGCCAGACCGTGAAGGTCTCGGTCATCAGCACGGTGACCGGAGACGCGCCGACGGTCATGTTGTCAATTATGATGGACACATGGCGGGCCGGGCAAGCCCGGCCCCTACGTCCGGCAGAAACGTACAGGCATCTCCCTATCCCGCACAGACCCGGTCGTGCACCCCCCCCACGGTGTAGGGGCCGGGCTTGCCCGGCCCTACTTCGGTTCGACGGAGCGCAGCCAGCGGGCCAGGACGGCGATCTGGACGTCGGTGTCGGCGAACGTGCCGTCGGTCTTGACGACGCGGTCGGCGGCCTCGACCTTCTTCGCGATCGGCCATTGCGCCGCCAGGCGCGCGTCGGCGTCTTCGCCAGACAAGCCGTCTCTTGCCATCAATCGTTTGCGCTGCGTCGCCGGATCGCAGGCCACGACGACGAGGAAGTCGAACTGGTGCGTGCGTCCTGTCTCGAAGAGCAGGGGGATGTCGGCAATCGCCGGCCCGCGATAGCCGCCCGCCGCGAGGTCCTCGAACCACGCCTCGATACGCTGCCTCACCTCGGGGTGGATGATGGCTTCGAGGTCGGTACGCGCCAGTCGATCGGCGAAGACGATCGCGCCGAGCGCCGAGCGATCCAGCGCGCCCGATGCGTCGAGCACGCCTGGACCGAACCGTCCCACGACGGCGCGCAGGCCGTCGGACGCAGGCGCCACCGCGTCGCGCGCGAGTTGGTCGGCGTCGATGACGGGGAGTCCGTATTCACGTAAGCGAGCCGTGACATATGACTTGCCCGTCGCGATGCCGCCCGTCAGGCCGACGCGCACCACGCCGTCAGGCATCGGTGTCTTCACTGGTACGCGCGGGCGCCAGCCGGTCTTCGACGAACGAGTTCCACTCGTGGCAGTGCGGACACCGCCAGAGCAGTTCCTTGCTCCGGTACCGGCAGCGCAGGCAGATGTGCGGGTCCTTGTAGAACACGGCGTCCCGGCTGTGCGTGACGTAGCGTTCGACGGCGGCTTGGTCCAGGTGCAGCGCGAGGAGGATGTCCCACGCGCCCTGATGGAGCAGGAGTGCGTGCGGGTTGATCGTGAGCGCCGCCAGCGCGAGTTGCAGGGCTTCGTCGGGGCGGCCCGCACGCAGCATGTGGCGCGACAGCGCGAGCCGCGCGCGCCAGTCCTGCGGATGGTCGGTCGCGATGCGGCGGAACAGGTGCTCGAACGCATCTGGGCGCCCCGCCGCGGCATAGGCGTCGGCGAGGCGATCGGCGACCAGATGGGCTCGCGCCGGTATCGACGCGACAAGTTGCTCCCACACCTCCACCGCTCCTGGCATGTCGCCGGCGTCGCGCCTGACGTCGCCCAGGTTCAGGTACGCGGGCGCCACGTCGGCATCGAGCTCGATCGCGGCTTCGAAGTGACGACGTGCGGCCGTGAGGTCGTTCCGTGCGAGCGACTGCATCCCCAGCTCGTTCTCGAGGAACGCCTGGATCTGCTGATGGCGCTTCGTGCGCTGCTCCGGCTCGTCCTCGCGCGCGAGTTCCCGGCGTACGCGATACGCCTCCGACCACTGGTTCTGGTCTTCGTAGAGCTTCTGCAACTGCAGCAGCGCGTGCTCGTTGCTCGGGTCCAGCCGCAGCACCTCGCCGAACGCCTCGTGCGCGCGATCGACGAACCCGCCGCGCGTGAAATCGAGGCCCAGGCAGAGCAGGGCATACGTGTGTTCGAGCTTGCTCAGGCGCGGGCGCTGGAGGATCTGCTGATGGATCTGGATCGCCCGCCCGCCCTGTCCCTTCTCCCGATACAGGTTGCCGAGAATCATGTGGATCTCGACGGCATCCTCGTCCACGCGCGCGGCCTGGCTCAGTTCCTCGATCGCGTGATCGAGCTGGTTGGCCACGAGGAAGTTGAGGCCCTGGATGTAATGCGGCGACTGCCGCGCCTTGCGGCGGTCGATCCAGCGGCCTTCGTGCAGCTTGTAGCGCTCCCACGCCTTGCCGGCGGCCAGGCCGAGCAGCAACGCGACGAGCGCCGAGAGAAGCGGGAAGTAGTCAGCGATCACGGACGTTCGTGGCCATGTGTGGCAACCATCGCGTCCCATCGGCCCTGGGCGCGCAGGATCTCTTCGATGAGCGTGCGTACCGCCCCGTGGCCGCCCGATGCCGGGCTCACGAAGTGGACGGCAGCACGGACTTCCGGAACGGCATCGGACGGACAGGCCGCCAGGCCCACGCGACGCAGCACCGGCAGGTCTACCACATCGTCGCCCATGTAGGCGACAGTTTCGGCGTCCCACCCGCGCGTGCGCATCAATTGCTCGACGACAGCGGCCTTGTCGGAGACGCCCTGGTGTACGGGATCGAGCCCCAGTTGCTTCGCGCGATGCAGTGTGGCCGCCGAGTGCCGCGCCGAGATCACGCCGACGGTCAGTCCCGCCCGCCGCGCGATGACGATCCCGGCGCCATCCTTGATGTCGAAGCGCTTGGTCTCGCGCCCATCACCATCGATGTAGACGCCGCCGTCGGTCAGCACGCCATCGACGTCCAGGAGCAGCACCGCGATGCGACGCGCACGCTCCACGGCGGTTGCGGAGGAAGGGGCGGACATCAGAACAGTTCCGTCTGCCACAGATCGTGGATGTGCAGCACGCCCACTGGTGCGCCCGCGCCGTCCACCACCGGCACCGACGTGATACGTCGCGTCTCCATCACCTGCAACGCCTCGGCGGCGAGGACTGTCGCGGGGATCGTGACGGGCGTGCGTGTCATGACGTCGCTCGCGCCGTGCGACGCGATGTCGTCGTTGCGCAGCATGAAGCGTCGCAGGTCGCCGTCGGTGACGAGGCCTTCGAGGCGCCCCGCCGCATCGACCACGCACGTCACGCCGAGTCCCTTGCGGCTCATCTCGTAGATGACGTCGCGCAGCGGCGTTGTCGCGGCGACCACGGGCATGGCATCGCCCGTGTGCATCAGTTGATCGACCCGCATCAACCGCTTGCCGAGCGAGCCGCCGGGATGCCTGAACGCGAAGTCGTCGGCGCGAAAGCCCTTCGTCGTGAGCAGGACCATCGCCAGCGCGTCGCCAAGCGCGAGCGCCGCCGTCGTGCTCGCCGTCGGCGCGAGGTTGAGCGGACACGCTTCGGCGTCGACGCCGCAATCGAGATGGACGTCCGCCATCTGCGCCAGCGTCGATCGTGGTGCGCCCGTCATCCCGATGAGGCGCGCGCCGAGTCGCTTGACGATCTCCGCCAGCCGCACGACTTCCGGCGTCTCGCCACCGTGCGACAGCGCCATGACAAGGTCGGCCTGCGTGACGACGCCGAGGTCGCCGTGCAGGGCTTCTGCCGGGTGCAGGAAGAACGCGGGCGTGCCCGTGCTCGCGAGCGTGGCGGCGATCTTCCGGCAGATGATGCCGGACTTGCCCATGCCCGTGACGATCACGCGTCCGCGGCACTCGGCCAGCAGCGTCACCGCCTGTTCGAATCGTGCATCGAGCCTGGCCACCAGACCGTGGATCGCCTCGGCTTCGGTCCGCAGCACGCGTGCGGCAAGCGCGAGCGCGTCTGAACGTGGCACATCCGGCGTCTCGGGCATGAGGGGCGTCACGCCGTCAGGGCCGCGTGGATGCGCGTGAGGCGGCGCAGCAACGCCGGCAGCAGGTCGAGCCGCAGGGCGTTCTCGGCGTCGGACTTCGCGCGCGCGGGTTCCTCGTGGACTTCCATGAACACGCCGTCGACGCCCGCCGCCACACCGGCGCTCGCCATGGTCTCGATGTAGGCCGCCTGGCCGATCGTACGTCCATCGCCGGCGCCGGGTAGTTGCAGGCTGTGCGTGACGTCGTAGATGACGGGCGCGCCCAGCGCCCGCAGTTGTGGGAACGTGCGCATGTCGACCACGAGGTTGTGATACCCGAACGACGTGCCTCGCTCGGTGAGCAGCACGCGCGCGTTGCCGGACGCGCGTACTTTCTCCAACGGAAACCGCATGTCGGCCGGCGCCAGGAACTGGCCCTTCTTGATGTTGACCACCGCGCCCGTACTGGCCGCGGCCACGAGCAAGTCGGTCTGCCTGCAGAGGAACGCCGGGATCTGCAGGGCGTCGACGACAGCAGCCGCCTCGCGCGCCTGACTCGCGTCGTGGATGTCGGTGAGCACGGGGACGCCGATCTCCGCCTTCACGCGAGCCAGCGTGCGAAGCCCTGCGTCGAGGCCAGGGCCGCGGAACGATGACAACGACGTGCGGTTGGCCTTGTCGAACGACGCCTTGAAAACGTACGGCACGCCGGCCTCACGGGCGATGGCCGCAAGGGCATGCCCGAGATCGATGGCGTGCGACTCGCTCTCGATGACGCAGGGGCCCGCGATCAACGCGAGTTGACCGGCACCGAACGTCGCGGATCCGACGGAAACCGGTTGCACGGGATCGCCTTCAGGCCAGCGTCTCGGCGGGCGCGTCGACGTGGGCGTGGGCGCGCGCCGCGAGCGCGTGTTCGTGCGTGGCCCTCACGAAGCCGGCAAACAGCGGGTGCGGCTTGAGCGGCTTCGACTTGAATTCGGGATGGAACTGCACCGCGATGAACCATGGGTGCGAGGGCAGTTCCACCATCTCGACGAACTTGCCGTCGAGCGAACGCCCGACGATCTCCATGCCCTTCTCGGTGATGGCCGGCTCGTAGAGACTGTTGAACTCGTACCGGTGGCGATGCCGTTCGTGGATCACGTCGGCGCCGTACAGGCGATGCGAGAGCGAGCCTGGCTTGAGCTGGCAGGCGTAGGAGCCGAGGCGCATGGTGCCGCCCAGATCGTCGACACCCAGCAGGTCGCGCAGCTTGTAGATCACCTTGTCGGACGTGTCCGGCGTGACCTCGGTGGAGTCGGCGTTGGTCACCCCGCACACGTTGCGCGCGAACTCCACCGTGGCCCACTGGAAGCCGTAGCAGATGCCGAAGAAGGGGATGTGCCGCTCGCGCGCGACCTGCACGGCCTTCATCATGCCGCGCGTGCCGCGGTTGCCGAACCCGCCGGGCACCAGGATGCCGTCGGCCCCGTCGAGCGCGCGTTCACCGCCGTCGGCTTCGAGCGCCTCGGCCTCGATCCACTTCACGTCGACCTTCAAGCGGTGATGGAACCCGCCGTGGAACAGTGCTTCGGTGAGACTCTTGTAGGAATCCTCCAGTCCCACGTACTTGCCGACGACGTGGATCGTGATCTGGTCGTGCGGATGCTTGATGCGATCGAGGAGCGCTTCCCACTGTCCCTCGGGCCGTGGCTCGTTCGGCATCGAGAGCTGCTTGAGCACGATGCGATCGATGCCCTCTTCAGCGAGCGCGAGCGGGACTTCGTACACGCTCGACACGTCGCGGGCCGTGATCACGGCCTCCTCGTTGACGTCGCAGAACAGCGCGATCTTGCGCTTGATGTCCCGCGGCAGCGTGCGATCGGTGCGGCACAGCAGGATGTCGGGCTGGATGCCGATGGAGCGCAGGTCGCGCACGCTGTGCTGCGTGGGCTTTGTCTTCAACTCGCCGGCCGTGCTCACGTGCGGCACGAGCGTGAGGTGGATGTAGAGCGTGTTCTCGCGGCCGACGTCCTGACGGAACTGCCTGATGGCTTCGAGGAACGGCAGGCTTTCGATGTCGCCCACCGTGCCGCCGATCTCGACAAGCACCACGTCCACGCCGTCCGATACCGCGAGGATGCTCTCCTTGATGGCGTTGGTGATGTGCGGAATCACCTGCACCGTGGCGCCGAGATAGTCGCCGCGCCGCTCGCGCTGGATCACCGAGAGGTAGATCTTGCCCGTCGTCCAGTTGGAGTTCTTCGAGGTGACGGTGTTGGTGAACCGCTCGTAGTGACCGAGGTCGAGGTCGCCTTCGGTCCCATCGTCGGTCACGTAGACCTCGCCGTGCTGATACGGCGACATCGTGCCCGGGTCGACGTTGATGTACGGGTCGAACTTCTGCAGCGTGACCTTGAAACCGTGGCTCTCCAGCAACGCGCCGATCGAGGCAGCGGCCAGCCCCTTGCCGAGGGACGACACCACGCCACCGGTGACGAAGATGTACTTGACGGGTCGATGGGGCGCGGGCGTCGGCATGGTGGACATCAGGGAGTCACGGAGTCGCGGCGTCCGCCATGAGGCGGCGCACCTTCTCGAGGTCGTCGGGCGTATCCACGCCGAGCGCGTCATGGCGCGACTCGACGGTCATGATGGCGTGCCCGTGCTCCAGGGCGCGCAGTTGTTCGAGCGATTCGCTCAGTTCGAGCGGCGTTGGCGGCAGCGCCGCGAACGCCAGCAGGAACGCGCGGCGATACACGTACAGGCCGACGTGCTTGTACCACGTGGCGGGTGTGCCTGGATCGCGGAGGAACGGCACCGCGGCGCGCGTGAAGTAGAGTGCGCGGCCCGTCAGATCCGTCACCACCTTGACCACCGCCGGGCTCGCGATCTCGCCGGGGTCGGTGATGCGCGTGCGAATCGTGCTCATCACGAGCGATGGATCGGCCACGCAGGCAGCGACAGCGACGTCGATCATCGCCGGTTCGAGCAGCGGTTCGTCGCCCTGCACGTTGACGATCAGATCCGCGTCGAGTCCTGCGGCCACTTCAGCGACGCGTTCGCTGCCCGTGCGATGGTCGGGCGATGTCATTCGCGCATCGCCGCCGAACGCCCGCACCGCATCGAACACGCGCACATCGTCTGTCGCGACAATGACGCGCGAGACCGACGCGGCATCGCTGGCGCGCCGATAGACGTGCTCGATCATCGGCCGACCGTGGATGTCGGCCAGCGGTTTCCCGGGGAGTCGCGTCGAGGAGAATCGTGCGGGAATGACGGCAACGGCCGTCGCGGGTGACCGGGTTGCGGAGCCGGCACTGTGCAGCACGCGCAATTCTAGCACGCGCATCGCGAGGATGGAGGAGGTGGAGGACGGGAAGCCGCTATATCATCCGTCCGTGTCGAAAGAGGCGGTCGCCGTCTGGCTGCTGGGGGTGATGGTGGCGGCGTGGGGATGGGTGCTGTGGCCCGCGGCTCCGCTCGCGCCGGCCACGTCGCCGCTCGTACCCGTGCGGGCGATTGCCGACGAGGACGTGCCGCGCGTCCGATTCGGCCGCCTGACGGCGGATCGTCTGGTGCGATCGGTGCCGGTGGCCACGCGCAACCCCTTCCTGCCGGGTACGCGGGTGCGCGAGGCGAACAGTGCGTCAGGACGTACGGAACGCGTGCCGTCACCGCCTGCCGACGTGCCCCTTCAGCCACAGCCCGCCGGGCCGCGCGTGAGACTGATCGGCATGGCGGAAACGCGCGAGGTCGGTGGCACGGGACTCGTCGCGATTCTCGCCACGCCCAACGGCGTGTTGCACGCGCGGCAGGGCGACACCGTGGATGGCGTCTACCGGCTGGGGCGCATCGCCGAGGACAGCGTCGAACTCGTCATGATGCCTGATGGCCGCGTGGTGCGGCTGCCGTGGCGACCCTGATCGTCGGCCTGCCGAAACGTCTGGCGGAGGCGGGTATAATCGTCGCGCTCGACGCGCCGCGGCGCGGGCACGCACCACGTTGGTGCAAGACGCTCGCAGCTTCGATGTCGTCGCAGGTTACACCCTCTCAGGGCAGGTTTTTGAACAGGGTTTTCCACAGCTTCTGTGAATATCGTGCGACGAGCCACAGGGGCGTGACCTAATTCACGGGACACCACCTCCATGCCGCAGTTCACGCACCTCACCGCGCCCACCGAGGGCTCGCCGATCACCAGACAAGCCGATGCGCTCGTCGTACCCGACCAGCCGATCCTGCCGTTCATCGAAGGCGATGGCATCGGCCCCGACATCTGGCGCGCCAGCGTGCGCGTGTTCGATGCCGCCGTGCAGAAGGCCTACGGCGGCGCGCGCAAGGTGGTCTGGTTCGAAGTGCTCGCGGGCGAGAAGGCATTCACCACACGCAACGAGTGGCTGCCCGCCGACACGCTCACGGCGTTCCGCGAATACCTCGTCGGTATCAAGGGGCCGCTCACCACGCCCGTCGGTGGTGGCATCCGTTCGTTGAACGTCGCGCTTCGTCAGGAACTCGATCTCTACACGTGCCTGCGTCCCGTGCGCTACTTCGAGGGCATGGAGACGCCGGTGAAGCGACCCGACCTGGTGGACATGGTGATCTTCCGCGAGAACACGGAAGACATCTACGCGGGGATCGAGTTCGCGGAGGGCACGCCTGAAGTCGCGACGCTGAAGGAACTGCTGCAGGCGGCGTTCCCCAGGCCGTACGCGAAGATCCGCTTTCCCGACACGGTGGGCCTCGGCATCAAGCCCGTGTCGCGTGAAGGCACGGAACGCCTCGTGCGCGCCGCAATCGAGTACGCGATCGCCAACGGACGCAAGAGCGTCACGCTCGTGCACAAGGGCAACATCATGAAGTTCACCGAGGGCGCGTTCCGCGACTGGGGTTACGAGCTCGCCAAGCGCGAGTTCGGTGCCGTCGAAGTGGACGGCGGTCCGTGGTGCACGCTGCCGAACGGCATCGTGATCAAGGACGTGATCGCCGACGCGTTCCTGCAGCAGATCCTCACGCGTCCGGCCGAGTACGACGTCATCGCCACGCTCAACCTGAACGGCGACTACATCTCCGACGCGCTCGCCGCGCAGGTGGGCGGCATCGGCATCGCGCCGGGCGGCAACATCAACTACGTGACCGGCCACGCGGTGTTCGAGGCGACGCACGGCACGGCACCCAAGTACGCCAACCAGGACAAGGTCAATCCAGGGTCGGTGATTCTCTCGGGCGAGCTGATGTTCCGCTACATGGGCTGGACCGAGGCGGCCGATCTCATCGTGAGCGGGCTCGAGAAGGCCATCGCCGCCAAGACCGTGACGTACGACCTCGCGCGCCTGATCAAGGGCTCGACCGAAGTGTCGTGCTCGGCCTTCGGCGACGCAATCATCAGCCAAATGTAAGGGCCAGTCGGCCGTTCAGGAACAGGGAGAATCATGAACCGTAAAGTCACAGTGGTCGGTGGCGCCGGCAACGTCGGCGCGACAGTCGCGCGTTCGATCGCGAATCGCGAACTGGCCGACGTGGTCATCATCGACATCGCCGACTCGAAGGCGCAGGGCATCGCACTCGACATCCTGCAGGCGTGTCCGGTCGAAGGCAGCGATACGCGTCTTGTCGGCGGCAGCGACTACGCGCTCTCGGCCGGCTCGGACGTGGTGGTGATCACGTCTGGCGTGCCCCGCAAGCCGGGCATGAGCCGCGACGACCTGCTCGCGGTCAACTACAAGATCATGCAGGACGTCACGGCCAACGTGATGAAGTACTCGCCAGACGCGATCATCATCGTCGTGGCCAACCCGCTCGACGCGATGGCGCAGGCGGTCCACAAGCTGAGCGGCCTCCCGCGCGAGCGTGTGATCGGCATGGCTGGCGTGCTCGACTCGGCGCGCATGCGCGCGTTCATCGCCACCGAGCTCAACGTCTCGGTGGAGAACGTGCACGCGTTCGTCCTCGGCGGCCACGGCGACACGATGGTGCCGCTCCCGCGCTACTCGACGGTGGCCGGCATCCCGATCACCGAGTTGCTTCCCGCAGAGCGCATCGCGGCGATCTGCGAGCGCACGGCCAATGGCGGCGCGGAGATCACCAAGCTGGTGGGCACGAGCGCGTGGTACGCGCCAGGGCAGTCGTCGGCGCGCATGGTGGAGGCGATCCTCAAGGACAAGAAGCTGATCGAGCCGTGCTCGGTGTACCTGCAGGGCGAGTACGGCGTGTCGGGACAGGTCCTCGGCGTGCCGGTCAAGCTCGGCGCCAGGGGTGTGGAGCAGGTGATCGAGATCACGCTGACGCCCGACGAGAAGGCCGCCCTCGACAAGTCGGCCGCCGCCGTGAAGGAACTGACGACGGTCATCGGCGTGTAGACGGCCAACCGGCCTTCAGGGCCCATACGACAAGGAGGCGGTCAGGGCCTGTGCCCGGATCGCCTCTTTCGTTTCGTTCTGGTCGCGTCAGCGTGCTGCGAACTGGGCCTTGAGGTAGTCCCTGTTCATCCGCGCGATGTTGCTGATGCGGATTTCCTTCGGGCACACGGCTTCGCACTCGCCTTCGTTCGAGCACGACCCGAATCCCTCGATGTCCATCTGTTCCACCATGCGCAGCGTGCGGCGATCCTGTTCGACCTTGCCCTGCGGCAGCAGGTTGAGGTGCGAGATCTTGGCGGACGTGAAGAGGGCCGCCGACGCGTTCTTGCACGCGGCGACGCACGCGCCGCACTGGACGCAGGCCGCGGCGTCGAAGGCCGCATCGGCGATGGGCTTGCCGATCGGGATGGCGTTGCCGTCGGGCGCCGCTCCCACGTTCATCGACACGTAGCCGCCGGCGCTGACGATCCGATCGAGCGCGCTCCGATCGACGATCAGGTCCTTGACGATGGGGAAGGCACGCGCGCGCCAGGGTTCGATGACGATGGTGTCGCCGTTCCTGAAGCGGCGCATGTGGAGCTGGCACACGGTCGTGCCAGGGTCCGGACCGTGCGCGACGCCGTTGACCATGCATCCGCACGTGCCGCAGATGCCCTCGCGGCAGTCCGAGTCGAAGGCGATCGGCTCCTCGCCGCTGCGGATCAACCCCTCGTTGACCACGTCGAGCATCTCGAGGAAAGACATGTCGGGGGAGATGTCGTCAGCCTTGTACTCGACGAGCCGTCCCTGTGCGTTGGGACCCGCCTGCCGCCACACCCGCAAGGTCAAGTTCAATCCGGCCATGTGTGCTCTCGATTACCCCTGTCCGCCGGATGGAAGCCGGCGGCTACACGTTTCGGCCGGGCCCGGAGGGCCGGCCCTACCATCAGCAATCCCGGTCGCACCAGCCGTCCGGTTGCCCGATGCTCCGTTCCGGTGCCCGGTGCCCGGTGCCCGGCCTACTTGTACGACCGCTGTGTCGGCTTGACGTATTCGAACGTCAGCGGTTCCACGTGGCGCACCGGCGTCGAGCCGACTCCCGTGAACTCCCACGCCGCCGCGTGCGCGAAGTGCTCGTCGTCGCGCTGCGCTTCGTTGTCGGGTGTCTGGTACTCCTCGCGGAAGTGGCCGCCACACGACTCCTCACGCCTGAGCGCGTCGAGCGCGAGCAGTTCCGCGAATTCGAGGTAGTCGGCCACGCGGCCCGCGTACTCGAGGTTCTTGTTCGTGTTGTTCGCCTCGCCGGGCACCGACACGTTGTGACAGAACTCTTCGCGGATTTTCGGAATCTCCGTGAGTGCGCGTTGCAGGCTCTCGGCCGTGCGCGCCATGCCCACGTTGTCCCACATCACATGACCGAGCTGGCGGTGCAGTTCACGCGGCGTCTTGTTGCCCTTGATCGACAGCAGCCTCGTGATCTGGCTCTGCGCGTTGTTGGCGGCCTCGCCGAACGCCTCGTGGTCGGTGGTGACCTTGGGCAGCGACGTGCGTGCCAGGTAGTCGCTGAGCGTGTAGGGGATGACGAAGTAACCGTCGGCCAGGCCCTGCATGAGCGCGCTGGCGCCGAGGCGGTTGGCACCGTGATCGGAGAAGTTGGCTTCCCCGAGTACGTGCAGGCCAGGGATCGTCGACATGAGGTTGTAGTCCACCCACAGCCCACCCATCGTGTAGTGCACGGCGGGGTAGATCCGCATCGGCACGTCGTACGGGTTGTCGTCGGTGATCTTCTGGTACATGTCGAACAGGTTGCCGTACCGCTGGCTGATCACGCCCTTCCCGAGCCTGTTGATGGCGTCGCCGAAGTCGAGGTACACCGCCAGGCCCGTCTCACCGACCCCGCGCCCGTCGTCGCACACCAGCTTGGCGGCGCGTGACGCGACGTCGCGCGGGACGAGGTTGCCGAAGCTCGGATAGCGGCGTTCGAGGTAGTAGTCGCGCTCGCCTTCAGGGATCTGCTGCGGCGGACGCCTGTCGCCCGCGTTCCTGGGCACCCACACGCGCCCGTCGTTGCGCAGGCTCTCGCTCATGAGCGTGAGCTTGCTCTGATGGTCGCCGCTCACGGGGATGCACGTGGGGTGGATCTGCGTAAAACACGGATTGGCGAACAGCGCGCCGCGCTTGTGCGCGCGCCATGACGCCGTGACGTTGCTGTTCACCGCGTTGGTGGAGAGGTAGTACGCGGTGCCGTAACCGCCCGTGCAGAGCAGCACGGCGTCGCCGGCCCACTTCTCGATCTCGCCCGTTTCCAGGTTGCGCGTGACGATGCCGCGCGCCTGTCCGTCGATCACGACGATGTCGAGCATTTCGCGGTGGGCCATGAGCGTGACGGTGCCGGCGTCAACCTGTCGCATCATCGACTGGTAGGCGCCGATGAGGAGCTGCTGGCCCGTCTGTCCGCGCGCGTAGAACGTGCGCGACACCTGCGCGCCGCCGAACGACCGGTTGTCGAGCAGGCCGCCGTACTCGCGCGCGAACGGCACGCCCTGCGCCACGCACTGATCGATGATGTCGACGCTGACCTGGGCGAGCCTGTAGACGTTGGCCTCGCGTGCGCGATAGTCGCCGCCCTTCACCGTGTCGTAGAACAGGCGGTAGACGCTGTCGCCGTCGTTCCTGTAGTTCTTCGCGGCGTTGATGCCGCCCTGCGCGGCGATCGAGTGCGCGCGACGTGGGCTGTCGTGGATGCAGAAGGTGAGAACGTTGTAGCCGAGCTCGCCGAGCGAGGCCGAGGCCGACGCGCCGGCCAGGCCCGTGCCCACGCAGATGACCGTCAGCTTGCGGCGGTTGGCCGGGTTCACCAGCTTCGCTTCGAACTTGTACCGATCCCATTTCGCTTCGATGGGACCGGCCGGGATCCTGCTGTCGAGCGTCATCACTGCGCCACCTGGTGAGCGAGGTACATGTAGATCGGCAGCATCGCGAAGCCGCCGGCGAGGATGGCGGCCAGCACGCGGCCGCCAAGGACCAGGCCGCGGCCGATCCGCTGGTTGGAGAGCCCGAGCGACTGCACGGCGCTCGAGAGGCCGTGACTGAGGTGCAGCCCGATGAGGCCCATCGTGAGCACGTAGGCCACCACGTAGACCGGATTGCTGAAGATCTCGGCCACCAGGCGGAACAGGTCGCGCCCACCCGTGGCCGCATCCACGTACCACGCGCCGAACTTGAACATCTTCACGTGCGAGATCACGAACACGAGGATGACCAGACCGGTGATGGCCATCGACGTCGAGGCCCACGACTTGCGACTGGTGTGGCCGGCCCACCGCTTCTCCCGATAGGCCGCCGGTCGTGCCGCCGCGTTGCGCCGGTAGTTCAGCATCGTCTTGACGACGTGCACGAGGAAGATCGCGACCAATCCCGCCTCGGCCACCCACAGAAGCGGTCCGAACGACGCCATCTTCTCCGTGTAGGCGTTGAAGGCCGTTGGGCCGCCGAGGAGCGTGAGGTTGCCGGCCAGGTGCGAGAGGAGGAAGCCGAAGAGCAGGAGTCCCGTGAGGCCGATCAGGATCTTGGACCCGACCGAGGACGAGAAGAATGACGGACGACTGGGCATGTCAGACTCCGCAGGCCGGGGTGCCTTGGGCGGCGCGCGGCTGCGTCGAGAGGGAGACAGGGCTGTCGGAAGGCATCGGTCGCTGGCCGGGGGCCTCGTCCACGGACAACTCCGTGGTACCTGGCGGCCGCCCGAATCGTCGGCATGGTATCCCGCCGATACTCCCGTGGGCAACGCCGGACATGCGTCGCGAGGCTTGACCATGCCCGTCGGCCAGCTAATGATAGGGGCGCTGCGGCGGTCGGTGCGATCCGCGCCACGGCTCAGACGTTCGGCGCAGGCCCACCACGTTCAAGGAACTCCGGTGAAGATTCACGAGTATCAGGCAAAGGCCATCCTGGCCCGGCACGGCGTGCCGGTGCCGCGCGGGGAAGTCGCGTTCTCGGCCGAAGAGGCCGGCGCCATCGCCCGGCGCCTCGGCGGCGGTGTGACGGTCGTCAAGGCGCAGATTCATGCCGGCGGACGCGGCAAGGGCGGCGGCGTCAAGGTCGTCAAGGATGCGGCGGCCGCCGAAGAAGCGGCGACGCGCATGATTGGCATGACGCTGGTCACGCACCAGACGGGACCCGAAGGCCGGACCGTCGAGCGTCTCCTCGTCGAAGAAGGCGTGAAGATCGCCAAGGAACTGTACCTCGGTCTGCTCGTGGATCGCGCGGCGGGATGTCCCGTGCTGATGGCGAGCAGCGAAGGCGGCATGGACATCGAGGAGGTCGCGGAGAAGAACCCCGATGCGATCAAGAAGGTGGCCATCAGCCCCATCACCGGCCTCACGGCGTTCCAGGCACGACAACTCGCGTTCGGCATCGGCCTCGCGCCCGAGCACGTCAACAAGGCCGTGAAAGTGATGCAGCAGGTGTACGACACGTTTGTCGCGACCGATGCATCGCTCATCGAGATCAACCCGCTCATCGTCACCGAGGGCGGCGACGTCATCGCGCTCGACGCGAAGGTCACCTTCGACGACAACGCGCTGTATCGTCATCCCGAGTTCCGCGACCTGCGCGACCTGGCCGAGGAAGATCCGCTCGAGATCGAGGCCAGCAAGTTCTCGCTGAACTACATCCGCCTCGACGGCACGATCGGCTGCATGGTCAACGGCGCCGGTCTTGCGATGGCTACCATGGACATCATCAAGCTGGCGGGCGGGCAGCCGGCCAACTTCCTCGACGTGGGTGGCGGCGCCAACGCGGAGCAGATCAAGAACGCCTTCCGCATCCTGATGTCGGACGCCAACGTGAAGGCCGTGCTCATCAACATCTTCGGCGGGATCCTGCGGTGCGACGTGCTGGCCGCCGGCGTCATCGCCGCCGTCACGGAACTCGGCGTCCCCGTGCCGATCGTCATCCGGATGGAAGGCACCAACGTGGAGCAGGGCAAGGCCATGCTGCGCGAGAGCGGACTCAACTTCTCGACGGCCGACACGATGGGCGAGGCGGCCGACACCGTCGTCGCCCTCTCGCGCTAAAGGAACCCGGACACTGCCATGGCTGTACTGATCGACAAGTCCACCCGTCTCATCGTCCAGGGGCTGACAGGGCGCGAAGGCACCTTTCACGCCAAGGCCGCCGCCGCCTACGGCACCAACGTCGTCGGTGGCGTGACGCCCGGCAAGGGCGGCACCGAGCACGAAGGGTTCCCCGTGTTCAACACCGTGGCCGACGCCGTCGCGAAGACCGGCGCGAACGCCTCGGTGATCTTCGTGCCGCCGCCGTTTGCGGCCGACGCGATCATGGAAGGCGCCGATGCGGGCCTCGACCTGATCGTGTGCATCACCGAAGGCATCCCGGTGCTCGACACGATGAAGGCGCTGCACTTCATGAAGGGCCGCACGAGCCGCCTCATCGGTCCGAACTGCCCGGGCCTCATCACGGCGGGGCAGGCCAAGGCCGGCATCATCCCCGGGCACATCTGTCCGGAAGGCCGCGTCGGGATCGTGTCCAAGAGCGGCACGCTCACCTACGAGGCGATTCACCAGCTCTCCAAGCTGGGACTGGGCCAGACCACCTGCATCGGCATCGGCGGCGATCCACTCATCGGGACGTCGTTCATCGACGCGCTGGAGCTGTTTGCCGGCGACGACCAGACCGAGGCCGTCGTGATGATCGGCGAAATCGGCGGGTCGGCCGAGCAGGAAGCCGCCGCCTGGATCCAGGCCAACTTCAAGAAGCCCGTGGTCGGCTTCATCGCCGGACAGACGGCGCCTCCGGGGCGCCGCATGGGTCACGCGGGCGCCATCATCTCGGGCGGCAAGGGCACGGCAGACGAGAAGATGGCGGCGCTGGCCGCCGCCGGCGTCACCGTGGTGAAGAGCCCCGCCGATATCGGCGCCGCGATCGCCAGCCGGTTGTAATACTGGCGGGCCGGAATGCCGCCATGCCGGCGTCGGCCAGGGGCACCCGCAAGGGGTGCCCCTGCATCCGCCACCTGATCGTCTGTCGGAGGGGCGGCCCTTGCCTGCCCTCCGTAGCTGCGTAGCAGCGCAGAGGGTGGCCGCCGGTCACACAACGCAGCGCGTTCGGCTGATGGCCTGGCACTACCTGTCGTGGGGGAGCCGGGCCGTCGTGTGTCGAACGCGCGTGCTATGATTGCCCGGTTGGGCAGGCACCGCGCACGGCGTGTGGCGGCTGTCCTCCCCATTTCGAGGCAGATCGCCATGACTTCCTCCGACCTGCCGGACGTCCCGGCAGGTGTCCAGATGCCCGCGCGGGTCAACGATTTCAGCATCCAGGTCGCCACGGTCAACGGATCAGGTAGCCAGACCGCCAACATGGTGCTGCTCCGCTCCATCTTCCAGATGGGCGTGCCGGTGTCCGGCAAGAATCTCTTCCCCTCCAACATCGCCGGCCTGCCGACCTGGTACACCATCAGGGCGAACGCGCACGGGTACATCGCGCGCAAGAAGGAGATCGATTTCCTCGTCGCGATGAACCCCGAAACGGCACGCGAGGACGTGCTGTCGCTCGAGCCCGGCTGCGCGGTGGTGTACGACGAGGCGCTGAAGCTCGACCAGGTGCGCAACGACCTGACGTTCTTCCCGGTGCCGTTCGACAAGATCGTCGCCGACGTGTGTCCCGACGCGCGCCTGCGCCGTCTCGTGCGCAACATGATCTACGACGGCGTGCTGGCGCGCCTGTTGTCGATCGATCTCGCCGAGATGGACGCCGCGCTCACGCGGATGCTGAAGAAGAAGGCGCGGGCGCTGACGCTCAATCAGGCGGCGCTCCAGGCCGGCTTCGCATACGCCGAGGCGCACTTCGCGGAACGCCCCGTGCCCCTGCGTGTGGAGCGCATGGCCGCGACCAAGGGGTTGATCCTGATGGACGGCAACCAGGCGGCCGCCCTCGGCTGCCTGATGGCCGGCGTGACGGTGGTGTCGTGGTATCCGATCACGCCGTCCTCGTCGTTGTGCGAGACGCTCATCGACTACCTGCGCAAGTACCGCATGGACCCCGAGACGGGGCAGGCCACGTTCGCCGTGGTGCAGGCCGAAGACGAGATCGCCGCGCTCGGCATGGTCGTGGGCGCCTCGTGGGCTGGTGCGCGCTCGATGACGTCGACGTCGGGCCCGGGCATTTCGCTGATGGCGGAGTTCACGGGCCTTGCGTACTACGCCGAACTGCCGGCGGTGATCTTCGACGTCCAACGTGTCGGGCCGTCGACGGGACTGCCCACCCGCACGGCCCAGGGCGACATCGCGTTTGCCGCCGGCCTCTCGCACGGCGACACGCGTCACATCCTGCTGCTGCCGGCATCGGTCAGTGAGTGCTATCAGATGGGCATGCAGGCCTTCGATCTCGCCGAGCGCTTCCAGACGCCCGTCTTCGTGATGAGCGACCTCGATCTCGGCATGAACACCTGGATGTCAGAGCCCTTCCCGTATCCGGACGCCGATGTCGATCGTGGCAAGGTGCTCACGCCGGAGACGCTGCAGGCCATCGGCGAATGGGGCCGCTACAAGGACGTCGACGGCGACGGCATTCCGTATCGCACGCTCCCGGGGCAGTTCGGCCCGTCGTTCTTCACGCGCGGGTCGGGTCACAACGCCAAGGCCCAGTACAGCGAGCGGACCGACGACTACACCGACAACGTGGATCGCCTGCTGCGCAAGTTCGACACCGCGCGCACGGCGGTTCCGGCACCGGAGCTCGACGCCGGCGCCGGCGCGCGCGTCGGCCTCATCGCGTACGGCACGTCGCACTGGGCGGTGACCGAGAGCCGCGATCAGCTGCGCGACCAGCTGCACCTCGACACGTCGTACCTGCGGCTGCGCGCGTATCCCTTCACCGCGGACCTCGGCGCGTTCATCGATGCGCACGACAGGGTCTACGTGATCGAGCAGAATCGCGATGCGCAGATGCTCGGGCTGATGCGCCTCGAGCTCTCGGGCGAGCAGATCGCCAAGCTGCGGAGCGTACGTCACTACAACGGGCTGCCGATCGACGCCCGCTCCATCACCGACGAGATCCGCGCGCAGGAAGCGCGCGAGGCCCTGCCGCCCGAGACGTCGCCCGAAGACGCCATCGTCGGGGCAGAGGAGGCCGTCTAGCCGTGTCCACGCCAGCCGTTCCGCCGCCGAAGAAGGTCAATCGCATCAACCTCGAACCCGCCGCCTACCGCGGCGCGAAGACGACGCTGTGCGCCGGGTGCGGGCACAACGCGATCAGCGAACGCATCATCGACGCGTTCTACGAGATGGGCGTCGAGCCCACGCGCGTGCTCAAGCTCTCGGGTATCGGCTGCTCGAGCAAGAGCCCCGCGTACTTCCTGAGCCCCGCGCACGGCTTCAACTCCGTACACGGCCGCATGCCGTCGGTGGCCACGGGCGCGCTCCTGGCCAACAGGACGATGCTGGGGATTGGCGTGAGTGGCGATGGCGACACGGGGGCGATCGGCATCGGCCAGTTCGTCCACCTGATGCGCCGCAACCTGCCGCTCATCTACGTGGTGGAGGACAACGGCTGCTACGGCCTCACGAAGGGCCAGTTCTCGCCGACGGCCGACCTCGGGAGCACGCTCAAGAACGGCGTGGTCAACGACCTGCCGCCCATCGACATCTGCGCGCTGGCCATCGAACTCGGCGCCACGTTCGTGGCGCGCTCGTTCTCCGGCGACAAGAAGCAGTTGCTCGCGATCCTGAAGGCCGCCATCGCTCACAGGGGCACCTGCATGATCGACGTCATCTCGCCGTGCGTCACGTTCAACGACCACGAAGGATCGACCAAGAGCTACGCGTACGCGAAGGACCACGACGAACCCGTCCACGAGATCAGCTTCGTGCCGTTCTTCGAGGACATCTCGGTGGACTACGAAGAGGGAAGCGCCACACCGGTGCGGATGCACGACGGGTCCACGCTCGTACTGCGCAAGCTCGAAGCCTCGTACGACACCACCGACAAGCTGGAAGCGATTCGCACGCTGCACGAGACGGTGCGGCGCGGCGAGTTCGCCACCGGCATCATCTACCTCCAACCCGATTCGACGGACTTCGTCTCGATGCTGAACCTCGTCGACGAGCCGCTGGCCACGCTGCCGCAGGCGCGTACGCGCCCGCCTCGCGCCGTGCTCGACGAGATCATGGAGCGGCACAGATAACATGGAACGTACATTCGCGATCATCAAACCCGACGCCGTGAAGGCTGGCGTCATCGGCCGTATCCTCGCCCGCATCGAGCAGGAGGGCTTCGGCATCGTTGCAATGCGGCTGCAGCACCTCTCGAAGCGTGAAGCCGAAGGCTTCTACGCGGTTCACAGCGAGCGGCCGTTCTTCGGCGCGCTCACCGACTTCATGTCGTCGGGCCCGTGCGTCCTGCTGTGCCTCGAAGCGCCAGACGCGATCAAGAAGTGGCGCACGCTGATGGGGGCCACCAACCCGGCCAACGCCGACGAAGGCACGCTGCGCAAGGAGTTCGGCGCGTCGATCGACAACAACGCGACGCACGGCTCGGACGCACCCGAGACGGCGGCGTTCGAACTGGGCTACTTCTTCCGCGGCATCGAACTGTAATACCGAGCGAGCGAAGGCGAGCCAGCGGCGCGCCGAGTGAGTCGAAGTATGGCCATCAAAGCTGACAAGTGGATTCGCCGCATGGCGCTCGAGCACGGCATGATCGAGCCGTTCGAGGACCGCCAGGTGCGCGACGGCGTCGTGTCGTACGGGTTGTCGTCGTACGGCTACGACATCCGCGTGGCCGACGAGTTCAAGGTCTTCACCAACATCAACAACACGGTGATCGACCCGAAGCACTTCGACCCCCGCAGCTTCGTGGACATCAAGACCGATGTCTGCATCGTGCCGCCGAATTCGTTCGCGCTCGCGCGCACCATCGAGTACTTCCGCATCCCGCGCGACATCCTCACGGTCTGCCTCGGCAAATCCACCTACGCGCGCTGCGGCATCATCGTCAACGTCACGCCTTTCGAGCCGGAGTGGGAAGGCTACGTGACGCTCGAGATCAGCAACACCACGCCGCTGCCCGCGCGCATCTACGCCAACGAAGGCATCGCGCAGGTGCTCTTCTTCCAGGGCGACGAGCCGTGCGAGGTCTCGTACGCCGACAAGAAGGGCAAGTACCTGAAGCAGGTCGGCGTCACCCTGCCCAGGCTCTGACGCTGGGACAGGCAGCGTCGGCCCGCCGGGCCTGACCGTGGCGGGCTACGCCGGCGCGGTGTGCTCGCGGTCGAGCAGGAAGTGGAGCAGGTCGATCCGCGTGAGGATCGACGTAGGGTGGCGTGCCTCGTCCACCACGACCACCGCCGCACTCTTGCGCAGCGTTTCTTCGAGCGTGGAAATGGGCGTCTGCGGACCGACCACGGGCACGTAGCGGTTCATGACCTTGGAGACCAGGGCGTGGGCCGTGCCTTCGCCCGACTCGATGAACGCCATCACGTCGGCCTCCGACACCATGCCCACCAGCACGCCGCCAGACGTGACGGGCAGTTGCGAGATGCCGCGGGTGCGCATCACCTCGACGACCTGACCGAGCGTCTGCGTGTCTTCGGCCACGACGAGCGGCGGCCGTGTGCCGGCGCAGATGTCGCCCACGCGCGCGTCGATCGTGCGCGTCTGGAAGAACCCGTTGTCGCGCATCCACTTGTCGTCCACGAACTTGGTCATGTAGTTGCGCACGCCGTCGGCGAGCAGCACCACGCAGTTCTGGCCCTTGGTGAGCGAACCGGCCTTCTGCAGCGCGGCATACATCGCCGCGCCGCTCGACCCGCCCACCAGCAGGCCTTCCTCGCGGATCAGGCGACGGGCCAGCAGGAACGATGGCTGGTCCGACGTCTTCACCCACTCGTCGACGAGCGCCCTGTCGAGCACGTCCGGGATGAAGTCGTAACCGATGCCTTCCACTTTGTACGTGGAGACGTCCGTGCCGCCGCCCAGGATCGAGCCGACGGGATCGGCGCCGATCACGCGGCAGTCCGGTCGCACGTCCTTCAACCGGCGCGCCACGCCAGTGATTGTTCCCCCCGTGCCCGCGGCGATCACCACCATGTCGACCTTGCCGTCGAGGTCGTCGAGGATCTCCTGCGCCGTCGTGTCGTAGTGCACCTGGGGATTGGCGGGATTGGCGTACTGGTCGAGGATGTGGGCGTTGGGCAGCTGCGACTGGAGGCGCCGCGCGACGTTGATGTGGCTCTCGGGCGAGTCGAAGGCGGCTTCTGTCGGCGTGCGGATGATCTCGGCGCCGAGCGCTTCGAGGATGACCTGCTTCTCGCGACTCATCTTCTCCGGCATGGTGATGATCACCCGGTAGCCGCGCACCGCTCCAGCCAGCGCGATGCCGATGCCCGTGTTCCCGCTGGTCGGCTCGATCAACGTGTCGCCGGGCTTGATGCGTCCGTCCCGCTCGGCGGCGTTGACCATCGCCAGCCCGATCCGGTCCTTCACGGACCCTCCTGGGTTGAGGAACTCGCACTTCGCGTACAGGTTGCATTCGAGCTGCGCCCCGAGGCGGTTCAGCCTGATGAGGGGCGTGCGACCAATGGCGTCGAGGATGGAGTCGAGAAGCATGGGCGTCCCGCCATCATCGCACGGGGGATTGGGAAATGCCGGGACTGCCGCGATGCCGGGAATGGCCATACGGTTGCCGGTTGCCTCTTGCCGGTTGCCGGACGCTGTTCTGTACACTGCTGTCGATGATTCCGACGATGTGGGCGCGGCGCGTGTGCGCGGTGGGGATGCTCCTGCTGGCACCAGTGGCGCTGGCCGGCTGCGACAGCCTGTACTACCGCGCGATGAAGAAGGTGGGGTTCGAGAAGCGCGACATCCTCGTCAAGCGCGTGAAGGACGCGCGGGCGTCGCAGGTGAAGGCGCAGGAGGAGTTCACGACCGCGCTCGAGCGACTGAAGGAAATCGTCGACGTCGACGGCGGCGATCTCGAGAAGACGTACGAGCGGCTGAACAAGGAACTGGAGCGAAGCGAATCACGCGCGAAGGACGTGCGTGAACGCATCGCCGCCGTGCGCGACGTCTCGAAGGACCTCTTCAAGGAGTGGCAGGGCGAGCTCGGGAAGTACGCGGACCGGGCGCTGCGTGCAGAGAGCGAGCGGGAACTGCGGGACACGCGTCAGCGCACTGACGCGCTCATCGCGTCGATGGAGCGCGTGGAGACGCGCATCGATCCGGTGCTCGTGCCGCTGCGCGACCGCGTGCTCTTCCTCAAGCACAACCTCAACGCGCGTGCGCTCGGGTCGCTCACGAAGGAGCTGACGGCGATCTCGGGCAACGTCGACGCGCTCGTGGCCGACATGCAGCGCGCCATCGCCGACGCCGACGCGTACCTGAAGACGATGGAGCCCTCGTCCTGACGCCGGCAATCACCACGCGGTGTAGCCGCCGTCGATCACGATCGCCGCGCCGGTGACGTAGGTGGACGCGGGACTCGCCAGATAGACGGCCAGCGGGCCGATCTCCGGCGGTTCACCCGCGCGACCCATCGGCACGTTGCGCACGAAGGCCTCGATCACGTCTGGCCGGCGCTCGTTCCACTCGCGGTTCACGTCGGTCATGAACAGGCCGGGACAGATGGCGTTCACCGTGATGCCGTGCGGCGCCCAGTCGGCCGCTGCGCACTTGGTGAAGTGGACGACGGCGGCCTTCATCGTCTCGTAGTCGCGCCCGCCGATGCCGCGGTTGGCGATGAGTCCGCTGATCGACGCGATGTTGATGATGCGCCCGGGCTTTGCCGCCGCGAGCATCGCCGTCGCGAACACGCGCGTCGGCACCACGACGCTCATGAGATTGAGGTCGATCGAGCGCTGCCACGTCGACAGAGGCTCGTCCTGGATCGGCCCGCTCGCCACGCGGTTGCCGACGTTGTTGATCAGGATGTCGATCGGCCCGATGGCGTCGAGGATCGTGGCGCACGCCGCCTCGCAGGCCTCTGGCACGCCCATGTCGACCTCGTAGGTCCACGCCTGCCGCCCACGCGACCTGATCTCGTCGGCCGTCCGGGCGAGCGTCTCCGCCGTTCGTCCGGTGATCGCCACGTCGGCCCCGGCTTCGGCCAACGCCAGCGCCATCTCCCGCCCAAGCCCGCGGCTCGCGCCCGTCACCAGGGCGCGCCGTCCATCCAGTCGGAACAAGTCGAATACGTGCACGGGGGAACTATATCCGGCAACCGGCAACCGGCAACCGGCAACCGGCAACCGGCAACCGGGTAGCGTCTGCGCCAGGGGGCTGGCCTTCCGCCTGTGCGTCGGTACCCGGTTGCCCGTGCCCGGTGCCCGGCTTCTGATCCAGAATCCCCCATGCCTTCGTCGCGACGTCGATTCCTCGTGCGGTCTGGTGCCGCGGTGTTCGGGCTGGCGCAGGGCGTTGGCCTCCATGCCAGACAGCCCGAGGTCGACCTCGTGGTGCGTGGGGCGACGATCTTCGATGGTGTGTCGGTCGAGGGGCGAGAGGGCGACGTGGCCGTCAGCGGTGATCGGATCGGGGCGATCGGCCCGAAGCTGCCCGTTCGTGGGCGTGTCGAGATTGACGGGCGCGGACTGGTGGTGGCGCCCGGGTTCATCGATATCCATTCGCACGGCGACCGCGGCCTGCGCGAGGATGGTCGCGGCGAGTCCGTCATTCGCCAGGGCGTGACGACGATCGTGGTCGGCGCCGACGGCAGTTCACAGGCGACCGGCGCCGCCGACGCGTCGTTCCGTGATTTCTGGGGGACCGTCGCGGGCTGGCGGCCGGCGTGCAACGTCGCCTCCATGGTGGGCCTCGGCACGATTCGCGCCGCGGTGGTCGGGCAGGCCGACCGTCCCGCGAGTGCCGAGGAACTGGCGCGGATGGTGGCGATGGTGGAGCAGGCCGTTGCCGATGGCGCGTGCGGCGTGTCCACCGGCCTCGAATACACGCCCGGCGCGTTCGCGCGGCCCGGGGAACTCGCCGCCCTCAGTCGTCCGCTCGCCGCGCGAGGCCTGCCGTACGCGACGCACATGCGCAACGAGGACGACAGGTTGCTCGATGCCGTGGACGAGGCCCTGCGCGTGGGGCAGGAGGCGGGCTGTCCCGTCCAGATCTCGCACCTGAAGGCGATGGGCCGACGCAACTGGCCCCGCATCGACGAGGTGTTCGGACGACTCGACCGCGCGCGGGCATCGGGCGTCGACGCGATGTTCGACTGGTATCCCTACGTCGCCTACTCGACCGGGCTGTCGAGCCTCTTCCCGACATGGAGCCTCGAAGGTGGCGCCGCGGCGTTGCTGCAGCGAGCCGACGACCCGGCGCAGGCCACGCGCGTGCGTACCGGCGTGCTCGACAAGATCGCGCTCATCGGCGGCTGGGACAGCGTGCAGATCGCCGCCGTGAGCGCTGCCGAGGATCGCGCCGTGGAGGGGCAGCGGCTTGGCACCTTCGCCGCAGCACGAGGAATCGATCCCTACGTGCTCACGCTCGATCTGCTGCGCCGCAGTCAGGGCGCCGTGAGCATGGTGGGGTTCGCCATGGACGAGGCGTCGCTCGACCGTCTGATCGCGCATCCGCTCGCGATGGTCTGCTCCGATGGCGGCGCATTCGCCGTCGACGGGCCAACGCGCCGCGGCCAGCCGCATCCGCGTGGTGCCGGAACGTTCCCGCGCGTGCTCGGCCACTTCGTGCGCGAGCGGAAGGCGCTCCCGCTCGGCGAAGCCATCCGCAAGATGACGTCGGTCACGGCCGCGCGCGTGCGCCTGTCGGATCGCGGGCGCCTGACGGAGGGACTTGCCGCCGATCTCGTGGTGTTCGACCCCGCGCGCATCGCCGATCGCGCGACGTTCGCCGATCCGTTCCAGTATCCCGTCGGGATCTCGCTCGTGGTGGTCAACGGCCGGATCGTTGTCCGGGATGGCCAGCGGACGCCTGCCGCGGCAGGACGTACCCTGCGACCGGCCGCCCGCACGGCCGTTGCGGCGGCGGTCGTGCGCGGTGTTTGAGCGTACACTCGACGGATTGCCCCGTTGCCGGGGCCGTCTCTCCTGATGTCAGGTCCTGTCCACATCGCGTTTCTCGGCTGCGGCTTCATCACCAGGGTTCACTGCCGCCATTTGCGGAAGCTCGGTTCCGCCGTCACGGTGAGCTTCGCGAGCCGCGACATCGCGCGGGCGCAGGCCTACCAGCGCGAGTTCGCGGGCGTTGCCGCCTGGGGCGACTACGGGGCCGCCCTTGCCGATCCCGGCGTCGACGCCATCGTCGTGGCGGTGCCGCCGCGCTTTCATCTCGAACTGACACGCGGGGCGCTCGAGGCAGGCAAGCACGTGCTGGTGGAGAAGCCCGCATTCCCGTCGCTGGACGACTACCTCGCCGTGCGTGAGGTGCGCGACAAGGTCGGACGCATCGTGATGGTCGGCGAGAACGATCACTACAAGCCACTCGCCGTCACGCTTCGGCGCCTGCTTGCCGATCGTGCGGTGGGCGATCTCGTCTTCGGCAACTTCACGACAATCGCACATCGCCTCAAGTCGGCCGACGACTGGCGCAACGACGAGAGCCTGGCTGGCGGTGACGCCTTCTTCGAAGAGGGCATCCACTGGCTGCACGTGGCGGGGAGCCTCGGGCCGACGATCACGCGTGCGCACGGCTATCGGCCCGTCGTGTCGCGCAACGGGCCAGACCGCCGCGCCAAGTCGCTGCTCGTGGCCTTCGAGTACGACTGTGGTGCTGTGGGTGCACTCTACTATTCGCGCGAGATCCCGTCGCTGTTCCGGGGCGTCAGGTTCTCGAAGCTGTTCGGCCGCGACGGCGTCATCACGTTCGAATCCAACGGGGCGCTGGTGATCGTTCGCCGCCATGGACGGCTGCCGCGCATGATTCAGCCTGGCCTGCGCGACATCCGCGGCTATCAGGCGATGTATCGCGACCTGGTCACGTGCATCCGTACCGGCCGTCAACCGGAGATGCGTCTGGAACGCGCGATCGAGGACCAGCGCCTCATGGATCAGATCATGCGCAGCGCCCAGCGGCCGGCCGATCGGGTCGAGGCCGTCTCCTGAGCCGCGCATGCAGACGTACGCCTTCGATCTCGTGATCATCGGATCCGGCGCCGGCGGGGGCACAGTGGCGCGCGCGCTGGCAGACACGGGTCGACGGATCCTCGTCATCGAGCGCGGCGACGATGTGCCGTCGGAGGCCGAGAACTGGAGCCCGCACGCTGTCTGGCAGGCGCTCCGCTACAGGACGAGCGAGCGGTGGGTGGATCAGGCCGGGGCGGAGTTCCAGCCATACACGCACTACAACGTCGGCGGCAACACGAAGTTCTGGGGCAGCGTGCTGTATCGCCTGCGCCGCGAGGATTTCGGCGAGATCGCTCACAGAGATGGTGTCTCGCCCGCGTGGCCGATCGCGTACGACGACCTCGCACCCTGGTACGACAGGGCCGAGGCGCTGTATCACGTGCGCGGCGATGGCGCCGACGATCCCACAGAGCCGCCTCGTCGTCCGTACCCGTATCCCCCCGTTCCACATACCGCCACCGTCGCGCGCGTGATCGACGGTTTGCGCGCGCAGGGCCTGCATCCATCGCCGTTGCCGCTGGGGCTCATCGATCCCGGCCTGCCGGACGGCTGTCGCTTGTGCAACACGTGCAACTCGTTCCCGTGCCGCATCGACCGCAAGAGCGACGCCGACGTCTGCTGCGTACGGCCCGCACGCGCCGCAGGCGTGACGGTGTGGACGCGCGCGCTCGCGCAGCGGCTCGTCACCAACGCCGACGGCACGCGTGTCGCTGCCGTGGAAGTCGCGCGTGACGACGATGTCGTGCGCGTGGAAGCGCCGCTGGTCGTCGTGTCGTGCGGCGCCGTCAACTCCGCGGCGCTCATGCTGCGATCGGCGACGCGCCTGCATTCGCGTGGACTCGCCAACTCGTCGGGACTCGTGGGTCGCCGCTACATGGCGCACCTGGCGACGATGATGCAGGGATTCCATCCGTTCCGCGTCAACGACGCGGTGTTCCAGAAGACGGTGGCGATCAACGACTTCTACCTGAAGGGCCCGAGCGTCCCGTATCCGCTCGGCCAGATTCAGTCGCAGGGCCGCACGCACGGCATCATGGCGAAGGTGGTCGGCGATACGTGGTTCAACGGGTACGCGACCTGGGTGCCAGAATGGGCCTACGACGCGTGGGTCGCTCGCGGCGTGGACTGGCTCGCGATGTCGGAAGACCTGCCCGACGATGACAATCGCGTCACGCTGACTGACGAGGGCAGGATTCGCCTGTCGTACAGGCCCAACAACGTTGCCGCGCACGAAGAGCTCGTGCGTGTCGCACGACGGATGCTGCATCGTCTCGGTTTCTGGAAGGTGATGACGGCTTCGCATCGCGCACGCAACACGACGCACCAGTGTGGCACGCTCGTGTTCGGACGTGACCCGGCCACCTCCGTGCTCGACACGTTCTGCCGGACGCACGATGTCGAGAACCTCTTCGTGGTCGACGGCTCGTTCTTCCCCTCGTCGGCAGCCGTCAACCCCGGCCTCACCATCGTTGCGCAGGCGTTGCGCGTGGCCGATCACCTGCGACGCATGGATCTGCAGGTTTCACAGGAGGCGGTCGACGGCAACACGCCGGCGGCCGTGCAGCGCACATGAAGGTCCAGTCGTTCAGTCACGTCGGCATCACCGTGTCGGATTTCTCGCGGTTCGTGCAGGTGTACGCCGACGTGTTCGGGTGTCCCGTCGTCGGCGTGTCCGACGCACCACCGGAGCGCGTCAGGAGCTTCTTCGGCGTGGGACTCGACCACGAGACGCCGCGCTGCAAGATCGGATGGATCCGCGTGCCCGGCGGCGCCACGCTCGAGATCTTCGGGTTCGAGCCCACGCTGCCACCCGAGCGCATCCCGTGGAATCGGATCGGACAGACGCACTTCAGTTTCGAAGTGCGCGGCATCCACAGGTGGCACGACCACCTGAAGGCAAAGGGGCTGGAGATCGTGAGCCAGCCGGAGCAATCGCCGCGCGGGCACTGGTTCTTCTTCGTTCGCGACTTCGACGGCAACCTGATCGAGATGATCGATCTGCGCCACATGTACTACGTGCTGCGCTGGCTCGGGCCGCTCGGCGGCTGGCTGTTCCGCCGCGGCATGTACCGGCAGTACTACGACCGCTGACGCGCGCAGGGGACGTGAACATGGCACGACGTTACTGGCTGATGAAGTGTGAACCGGCCGCATACACGATCGACGATCTCTCGCGCGACGGCCGGACGAGTTGGGAAGGCGTGCGCAACTATCAGGCGCGCAACTTCATGCGCGACCAGATGCAGGTGGGCGACAAGGTCCTCTTCTACGCGTCAAACGCGACGCCGTCTGGCGTGACGGGCCTTGCCGAGATCGTGCGCGCCGGTTATCCGGATCACACGTCGTGGACGAAAGGACACAAGTACTTCGAGGACGGCAGCCGGGCCGACGATCCGACGTGGTTCATGGTGGACATCGGGTTCGTCGAACGCTTCCCGGCGACACTGTCGCTCGAGACGCTGAAGCAGACGCCCGGACTCGAAGACATGATGGTGACGCAGAAGGGAAGCCGGCTGTCCGTACAGCCTGTGGCGAAGGCCGAGTACGACATCGTCGTCAGGCTCGGACGCCGCGCGCGCTGACGCGCGCACCACCTACACCTGGTGTCGCCGGTGGTGGTGCAGGTGCCTGACCGCGGCCACGAGCGCTTCGCACGAGACAGGCTTGGCGAGGTGCGAGTGGTAGCCGGCCTCGAGCACGCGGCGCTTGTCTTCCTCGCGCACGAGTGCCGTCAGCGCGACCGCCGGGGTGTCGGCACCTTCGTCGTTCGGCAGGCCACGCACGTTCCTGATGAACGTGAGACCGTCGGTGCCGGGCATGCCGATGTCGGCCACGACCACGTCGGGCCGTTCGTTGCGCACGAGACGCAGGCCATCGTCGGCGTCCGCGGCGGTGATGACGCGAGCCCCCGCGTCCTGCAGGAACACGCGCGCCACATCGCGCGCGTCGGCATCGTCATCGACCACGAGCACCGTGAGACCGCTGGCCGGGGCCGAGACGGCGGTTGCCGGTGCGGCGCCGTCAGCGGCGTCTGATCCGTCGAGCGAGCCACGCGCGTCCCGTGAGATGGGTAGATGGACGGTGAACGTGGCGCCGTGGCCCTGACCTCCGCTGGCCGCCTGCACGGTCCCACCGTGCATCTCCACGAGTTGTCGCACCAGTGAGAGACCGATGCCGAGCCCGTTGTGACGGCGGGTGGTCGAGCCGTCGGCCTGCCTGAAGCGATCGAAGACGTGCGGGAGAAATTCGGGTGCGATGCCCTGGCCCGTGTCGCTGACGCGCGCGCGCCAGAACCCGTCTGCCTGAACGATCGACACGCGCACCTTCCCGCCCGGCTCGGTGAACTTCACCGCGTTCACGAGCAGGTTCCAGAACACCTGCTGCAGTCGTTCCGGATCGCCCATCACGAGCGCGCCGGCCTCGGGCATGTCCTGCTGCACCTGTACCTGGCGTGCCGACGCCGCGGGCGTCACGGCAAGGACGGCTTCGCGGACCACAGCCGTGAGATCCACCGTCTGCGCGTCGAGGCGCAGCCGTCCGGCACTCATGCGGCTCAGGTCGAGCAGATCGTCCACCAGTTGCGCCTGCAGCCGCGCGTTGCGGGCGATGGTGGCCAGGCCCGACTGCCAGGCGTCTGGCGTTCGCGGCCCTGCCTGCAGGATTTGCGTCCACCCGAGAATCGCGTTGAGCGGTGTGCGCAGCTCGTGCGACACGGTGCCGAGGAATTCGTCGCGGAGGAGGGTGGCCTGTTCGGCTTGCTCACGGGCCGCCCGCTCGCGCGCGAGGAGCTTTTCGCGTTCGAGTTCGGCCCGTCGGCGGTCGGTGATGTCCATCGTCACGCCGTACAACCGCGTGATGCGTCCCGCCGCGTCGAACTCCGCCCGCGTCGTCTCCTGCAGGTGGACGATGCCGCCGTCGGGACGGCGGACGCGGTAGACGAAGGACACGGTGGGTGACTGCGGAGACAGCGCCCGTCCGGCAGCGTCCATGATCGCCACGTCGTCTTCGTGGAGCAGGCGCCGGTAGGCGTCTTCCGTGCCGCCTTCCGCTTCTTCGGGAGACAGACCGAGGATCTCCGCGCACTCGGCGGTCCGCGTGACGCGGCCCGTCGTCGCATCGAAGTCGAACCCGAACGATCGCGCGGCGGCGAGCGCCATCTGCAGGCGTTGCTCGCGATCGCGCACGGCTCGCTCGCCACGCCGCTCGTCGGCGACGACAGCGAGCACGAGACAGGTGAACGACGCGGCGATGGCAAATTGCTGGAGCAGGATGGTGCGTACGCCGGGTTCCACGTTGGCGCCCAGCCATCCCATACCCATCGTGGTGCCGGCGATGCCGATCACCGTGGCCGGCAGCAGGGCGAGCGTCGCGCCGCGTACGCCGAACGCGAGGCTGCTCCACAGCAGCAGCGGGAATACGAGCCAGGTACCCACCTGGATGTCGGTGGTGAAGAAGAAGGCCCAGATGCCGGCGACCGACGTCGCGGCCACGCTGCCGATGAGGTGCGTCCAGTATCCGAGGGACTGTGGGAATCGCTCGCCTGATCCCCAGGCGAGCATGAAGGGCGTGACCACGAGGACGCCGCCCACGCTTCCCAGCCACCACCGGAGCCAGGTGCCGCCGAACGACGCGAGTTCACCGACCAGCGAGAGGGCGGTCACGCCGAGCGTCGCGCCGACCAGCGACGACCCGAGACCGCCACCGATGGCCAGCCATAGCACGTCGCGCAGACGAGTGAGGCCGGGGTCCACGCGGCCCCACCGCATCAGCAGCCATGCGCCGACCCACGCCGTGATGGCATTGGTGCTGCTGATGGCCAGGGCGAGTGGTGCGCCGCGCCAGGTCTCGTCGAACGCGAACGCGATGACGCGGCCGAGCAGGATGGCCGGCCAGTACTGGCGTCCGAAGAGGAGCAGGCACCCCAGCGCCGCGCCGACGCCCGGAAAGATCGGCGTGCCCGCTTGTCCATCGCTGGCCCAGAACGCCGAAAACCTGATGGAGACGACGTAGACCGCCGCCACGACCAGCGTGATCGCCGCCGCCTGCGCGATGGAGAACCGGGATGCCGGGGCGTGCGCTGACGCGTGGGGCACGCAGGGATTCTATGCCCTCATGCCCGCGTGGCCGTCACGTACTCTTCGTAGGAACCCTTCCAGTCCTCCAGATGGTCGTGCGTGAGGTGCCACACGCGTGTGCCCACTTCCTCGATCAGATCCTCGTCGTGCGTGACCAGGAACACGGTGCCGTCGTACTTCTGGAGGGCAACGTTGAGTGCGTTGATCGACTCGAGGTCGAGGTGGTTCGTCGGCTCGTCAAGGACGAGGACGTTGGGCTTCTGGAGCATCAGGCGGCAGAAGAGCAACCGCGCCGTCTCGCCACCCGAGAGGGCCGCCGTCGGCTTGTGGCCTTCCTCGCCGCTGAACAGCATCTGGCCCAGCAGACCGTGGATGTCCTGGCGATGGGCGTCGGGCGCGAACGAGTGCAGCCACTCGACGGCCGTCGTGCCGTGCGGGATCGCGCCCGTGTGGTCCTGCGCGAAGTAGCCCACCGACACTTCGTGGCCCCAGCGGACCGTGCCCTCGTCACGTGCGGCGGGATCGGCGTCGACACCGGGCGCATCGGCCAGCAGCGCCTTCAGCAGCGTGGTCTTGCCCACGCCGTTACGACCCACGATCACGACCTTCTCTCCGCGATTGACGACGGCCGCGAAGTCGCGCACGACGTCGAGGTGCTCGTACGACTTCGACACGTCCCTGCATTCGAGCGCGAGCTTGCCCGACGGCCGTTCGATCGCGAACTTGATGTACGGACGCTGGATGTTGGAGCGTGCGAGATCGGTGGTCTGCAGCCGCTCCACTTCCTTCTTGCGCGATGTCACCTGGCTCGAACGCGTGCCGGCGGAGAAGCGCGCGATGAATTCGTTGAGCTGCGCGATCTTCTTCTCGCGCTGCGCGTTGTCGGACTCGATCTTCGACCGGATCTGCGTCTTGGCGACCACCATGTCGTCGTAGCCGCCGGTGTAGGTGATGATCGTCTCGTAATCGATGTCGGCCGTGTGCGTGGACACGGCGTTGAGGAAGTGACGATCGTGCGAGATCACGATCAGCGCTCCCTCGTACCGCACGAGGAAGTCCTTGAGCCAGTGAATCGAGTCGAGGTCCAGGTGGTTCGTGGGCTCGTCGAGGAGCAGCGCCTGCGGCTGGCCGAACAGGGCCTGCGCGAGCAGCACCCGCACCTTCTGGCCGCCCTGCAGCTCACGCATCGTGCGCGTGTGCAGTTGGTCGGGGATGTCGAGGCCGGCGAGCAGGATCGCGGCGTCGCTCTCGGCGCTGTAGCCGTCTTCTTCTCCCACGATGCCTTCGAGCTCGCCGAGGCGCATGCCGTCCTCGTCGGTCATGTCGGCCTTCTCGTAGAGTCGATCGCGCTCCTCGAGTGCCGACCACAGGCGCGCGTTGCCCATGATGACCGTGTCGACCACGCGATAGTCATCGAAGGCGAACTGGTCCTGCCGCAGCACGCCAAGCTTGGCCGGACGCGTGACCGAGCCCTTCTGAGGCTGGAGGTCGCCCGTCAGCAGCTTCATGAACGTCGACTTGCCGGCGCCGTTCGGTCCGGTCAGGCCGTACCGGCGGCCCGCAGAGAAGGTCGTGGTCACATCGTCGAAGAGGACCTTCGACCCGTACCGCATGGAGACGCCGTGGACTGCAATCATGGGAAGCCTCGCGGCACCTGCCGCAAACTCACCATTATAGCTCCCGGCCACGGGCAAGCCGGCAACTGGCCACCGGGAGGGCCGGCCCTCCCGGGCCCGGCAGTCCCGGCTACCGACCCTGGATCAGCTCGCGCAGAGCGAGACGGCCGCGGTGCAGGCGCTGCTTCACGTTGTCTTCGCTGATCCCCACGATCTCGGCGACCTCACGCGTCGACAGCCCTTCGAGGTCCCGCAGAACGAGGATCTCGCGCTGCGTATCCGGGAGGCGCAGGAGGGCCTGACGCAACTGGGCGCGCTGCGATTCGGCGTCCAGCAGGCTCTCCGGCGTGGGTGTGGACGCCGCCGGCTCGGCGACGCTCGGCCTGTCGTCGCCGTCTCGCGCGTCGAGCGACAGCATGTGCGCCGGTTCGTCGACGCGCTTGCGTCGGCTCAGCAGACACGCGTTGCGTACGGTGCGGAACAGCCACGTCCTGAACGCCGCCGGATCCCGAATCGCCCCGGCGTGCCGGTAGGTGCTGACCAGCGCTTCCTGCGCCACGTCCTCCGTTTCGTCGGTCCTGCCGCACACAAGGAGGCTGTAGCGCTTGGCGAAACCCTGCGCGCGCAGGAGCAGACGCTCCATGGCGTCCTCGTCACCTTGCGCCGCCGCGCGGATCAGGTTCGCGTCGCCCTCGGGACCTGTCACCTTTTCGCGCGGCGTCGTATCCATGCCTCTGATGATACGAAGCTCTCTCCCGGCGGTCATGTGCGCCGGCCTCGTGCTGGCGCCGGCCGGCCATGGATCTGCCCACGGGCAAGCGCTGCTCACGGTCGTCGATGCCGTCGCGCGGGCGACCACGCAGAACCCCGACGCACGCATGGCCGACATCGCGGGCCATGAGGCGGCGACGCGCGTGGCGCAGGCGCGGGCCGGCCTGTTCCCGCGCGTCGACGTGACGGACATGTGGCAGCGAGGCAACCAACCCGTCTTCGTCTTCGGTTCGCTCCTCGGCCAGCAGCGCTTCACGGAGGCGCACTTCGCGATCCCCTCGCTGAACAGGCCCGACGCGATCGACAACTTTCGTGTGGCCGTGGCGGCCGAACACCTCGTCTACGACGGGGGAGCCGCGCGTTCCCGCATCCGGGCTGCGAGGCTCGGCGTGATGCAGGCCGACACCGACGTCGTTGCCGTGAGACAGGCGCTCACGCTCACGGTCACGTCGGCGTACGGGGCAGTGCTCCAGACCGTGGCGGCCGGCGCCACTGCACAGGCTGCCCTCGATGCCGCCGATGCCGACCTCGCGCGTGCGACGGCGCGTCGCGACGCGGGTCTGGCCACAGACGCCGATGCGCTGGCCGTGGAGGTTCACCGAGCGCGGGTTGCGGAGATGCGGTTGCGCGCCTCGCTGGCAGAAGACCTCGCTCGGGCGGAGCTGAATCGCGTGATGGGGGAGCCCCTCGACGCGCACTTCACGCTCGAACTTCCGCCAGTGTCCTCGGCCCCGCCGACCGCTGACGCTGGCGCACTGGAGACGGAGGCCGTCGCTGGTCGGCCGGAACTGCGTCGTGCAGCGCTCGATGTCGACGTGTCCGGCAGCCGGCTCGCCGAGGCTCGCGCCGCGTATCGACCGCAGGTGTTCGCGCAGGCGGGTTGGGAAGGCAACGGTGGCGCATGGCACGACCGCGCCGGAAGTTGGGGCGTGGGCGCGGGCGTGCGGCTGAACGTGTTCCGCGGCGGTGCGGACCGTGCGCGCGTCGCGGAAGCCGAACATGCCGTGCAGCGCGTCCGCGTGGCGCGGGAGCAGATCGAAACGGCGGTCAGGCTCGACGTCCGTGCGGCGGTCGCGCGGGTAGAAACCGCATACGCGCGCCAGACACTCGCGGCATCGGTTGTCGCGCAGGCACAGGAGCGCCAGCGCATCGTGCGCGACCGCTACGAACAGGGACTGGCTGACGTCACGACGCTGCTGCAGGCCGCCGAGGCCGTCATGCAGGCGCACGAACAGCAGACGCGTGCGCGCGTTGACGTTCTGATCGAACGCGCGTCGCTGGACAAGGCAGTGGGGCGATGACGATGGTCAGAAGAGTGATGTCGCCGGTCGGTGACCGGCAATCGGCAACCGGCAACCGGGCAGAACAGAGTGAAGGGACGTCAGTCATTGGCTCTGATAGGGCCGGCTCACCGAGCCCGGCCACTCCGCGATGGACGATGGGGCTCGTGGGAGTCGCTGTCGCGGCGTTGGCTGCCGGATGCGGCGGTGACCACGCGCCCGCGCCGACGGTCGAGCGCGATGCGCTGCGCGTGGACGTCGTCGAGGTGACGGCGGCACCGCGACCGTCGGTGGTGGAAAGCGGCGGCCTGGTGCAGGCGCGCACGACGGCGGCCATCACGAGTCACATCATGGCGACGGTCCGCGAGGTGCGTGTGGTGCCAGGCGACACAGTGCGGGCGGGACAGGTGCTCGTCGTGCTGGACGATCGCGATATCGCGGCACAGGCACGCAGCGCCGAGGCGGCTGCCGGTGCCGCGAGCGACGCCGTCGTGGCGGCGACAGCCGAACGGGCTGCCGCCGATGCGGCGTTGACGCTCGCGCGTGCGTCCCACGGTCGACTCGCGGCACTCGCCGCGCGCAAGTCGGCCACGGCACAGGAACTCGACGAGGCAACGGCCGCCCTGCGCGCAGCGGAGCATCGACTCGCAGCGTCAGACGCGCGCGTGGCGCAGGCGCGCTCCGCACTCGGTGGTGCGCGAGCGGCGGGTGAAGCCGCACGCGTCACCGCCGGCTATGGGCGCATCGTCGCGCCGTTTGCCGGCGTCGTCACCGAGAAGCTCGTCGAGCCCGGCAACATGGCGATGCCAGGTACACCGCTGCTGCGCATGGAGGAGCAGGGCGCCGCTCGTCTCGACGTCCGCGTCGACGCGTCGCGCGTGGCGGCCGTCGAGTCCGGGCAGACGGTGAGCGTGCGCATCGACGCAGACGAGCCGATCTCGCTCGATGGTCGCGTGACGGAAGTGTCGCGCGCCATGGACGCCGATTCGCGCGCGTATCTGGTCAGGATCGCCCTGCCTGTCGATGCACGCGTGCGGACGGGGATGTTCGGACGCGCGCAGTTCGCCGGACCGTCTTCGGCGTCGCGCGTGGTGCCCGCATCAGCGGTGCGTCGTCAGGGCCAGGTGGCATCGGTGTTCGTCGCGGAAGGCGGCGTCGCACGTCTGCGACTCGTGGTGGCCGGCCGTCCCGCGGCCGACGGCATCGAGATCGTGGGCGGCCTCGCGGACGGCGACCGTGTCGTCATCGCACCGCCGCAGACGCTCGTCGACGGCAGCCCGATCAGGACGAGGAGCGAATGATGGGTGCGCTCGGCATGGCTGGCCGTCTCGCGGCGGCCTTCGTCCACTCGAAGCTGACGCCGCTCGTCATCGCCGCGTCGATGGCGCTCGGCGCGTTGGCCATCGTCGCGCTGCCTCGCGAAGAGGAGCCGCAGATCATCGTGCCGATGGTCGACGTGTTCGTCGACCTGCCCGGTGGCACACCGGCGGAAGTCGAGCAGCGCGTCACGCGGCCGCTGGAGCAGATGCTCTCGGAGATCCCGGGCGTCGAGTACGTCTACTCGACGTCGAGCCCGGCCCGCGCCATGGTGATCGTCAGGTTCGAGGTGGGCGAGGACCAGGAACGCGCGCTTGTCAGGCTGAACCAGAAGCTCGCGAACGGACGCGACAGGATTCCGGCAGACGCGCAGGGCCCTGTCGTTGCGCTGCGATCGATCGCCGATGTGCCGATCCTGGGCGTGACGCTGTGGTCCACGCGCTACGACGACCACCAACTCCGCCTGCTTGCCGCACAGGTGCAGGAAGCCATCAAGGAAGTCCCGGACGTATCGGACGTCTCCATCATCGGCGGGCGTCCGCGCGTGGCGAGCGTCGAGATCGATCCGGCGACGCTGGAGGTCTACGGACTCGATCCGTTGCAGGTGCGTCAGGCGATCCTCGGCAGCGTGCGCGCATCGGCGAGCGGGCCGCGCGTCGGCGAGCAGACGGCAGCACTCGACGCCGGCGTGCGTCTCCAGTCGATCGACCAGCTGCGAGACGTCGTGGTGGCGTCGCGAGCGGGCCGGCCCGTACGCGTGTCTGACCTGGCCGTCGTGGCGGACAGGGACGCGGACCCCACGACATACGTGCGCCATCACTCACGCGACGCCGGCGGCGCGCCGGCCGTCACGATCGCGGTCGCCAAGCGTGCCGGCACCAACGCCATCGACATCTCGCGACACGTCAAGGCGCGCGTCGACGACCTGCGCGGGTCGCTCCTGCCCGCCGACGTCCACGTGGCCATCACGCGCGACTACGGCGAGACGGCAGCCGAGAAGAGCAACGAGCTGCTGTACCACATGGCCATCGCCGTCGTATCGGTGTCGATCCTGATCTGGCTCGCGCTCGGACGACGGGAAGCCGTTGTCGTGATGGTGGCGATCCCCGTCACCCTGGCGCTCACGCTGTTCATGTTCTACCTGTACGGCTACACGCTGAACCGCATCACGCTCTTCGCGTTGATCTTCTCGATCGGCATCCTCGTGGACGACGCGATCGTCGTCGTGGAGAACGTGGTGCGGCACGCCCGGGCCCGAACGGGTGAAGCGAACGGTCTGGCGGCCGTCGCCATTCAGGCCGTGGACGAGGTGGGCAACCCGACGATTCTAGCCACGCTCACCGTCATTGCCGCCATTCTGCCGATGGCGTTTGTTGGTGGCTTGATGGGGCCGTACATGAGGCCCATCCCGGTTGGCGCGTCGGCGGCGATGGTGTTCTCGCTCGTCGTGGCGTTCGTCGTGACGCCATGGGCCGCCGTGCGGCTTTTGCGACCCTCCGAGGGCGGGCACGGCAACGAGGAAGACCGGCTGACGCGGTGGTACCGCGTCGCGATGGGGCGCCTCCTCGCGCGTGGTCAGACGCGGGCGTTGTTCCTCGGGGGCGTGGTCGTGCTGCTCGTGGTTTCAGCTTCGCTCGTGCCGCTCGGGCTCGTCGAGGTGAAGATGCTGCCGTTCGACAACAAGAACGAGTTCCAGGTGATGGTCGACCTGCCCGAAGGGACGCCTCTCGAGGTCACGTCGCGCGCCGTCGATGAACTCGCGCGAGCCACGTTGACGGATCCGGCGGTCGCCAGTGTCCAGGGCTACGTGGGGACGTCGGCTCCCTACAACTTCAACGGCCTGGTGCGTCACTACTTCCTCCGGGCGGGATCGCATTTGGCCGACCTGCAGGTCAACCTTGTTGCGCGGGAGAATCGGGGCGATCAGAGCCACGACATTGCCAAGCGCGTTCGTGAAGCACTCGTGCCCCTCGCGACTCGGCTGGGTGCGACCGTGCAGGTTGCTGAAGTGCCGCCCGGACCGCCCGTGTTGCAGACACTCGTCGCCGAGGTATACGGCCCCGACGCTCCGCGCCGTCTGGAACTGGCGGGCGCCATTCGCGACGTGATGTCGACCACGCCAGGCGTCGTGGACGTGGACTGGTATGTGGAGACGGCGCAGCCAAGGTTCACGCTGGCGGTGGACGCCGAGCGGGCTGCGCGAGCCGGTGTGTCGGTGGCGGCGGTCGCGTCCGTCGTGAAGATGGCCGTGGATGGCGAGGCCGCCGGCTTCCTGCACGACGATCGCTCGCGTGAGACGGTGCCGATCGTGCTGCGGTTGCCACAGGCCTCGCTCGGCGGTCTCGACGCGCTAGGCAGTCTGAAGGTCGGTCCGTCGGGCACCGCACTCCGGGAACTCACTCGGCCGTCGACCTCGGTCGGGGACGCGAGCATCTACCACAAGAATTTGCAGCCTGTGACGTACGTCACCGGTGACGTAGCCGGCGTGGTGGAGAGCCCGGTGTATGCCATCGGCGCGCTGAACGAGCGGATTCGGTCGATTCCGATGCCGGAAGGCTACGACCTGGAGATCTTCAACGCGTCGCAGCCGTTCGACACGTCGAAGTACGCGATGAAGTGGGATGGCGAGTGGCACATCACCATCGAGGTCTTTCGCGATCTCGGCCTCGCGTTCGCCGCGGTGCTGATCCTCATTTACATACTGGTCGTGGGTTGGTTCCAGTCGTTCACGACGCCGGTGGCCATCATGGTGGCGATCCCGTTTTCGCTCGTCGGCATTCTGCCGGCGCATGCGGTCATGGGCGCCTTCTTCACGGCCACGTCAATGATTGGCTTCATTGCTGGCGCGGGCATCGTCGTGCGGAACTCGATCATCCTGGTCGACTTCATCGAGTTGCGCCTGTCCGAAGGGCTGGCGCTCACCGACGCCGTCGTAGAAGCGGGCGCGGTTCGGTTCCGTCCGATGGCGCTGACGGCTGCGGCGGTCGTCGTGGGGGCCGGCGTGATCCTCTTCGACCCGATCTTCCAGGGACTTGCGATCTCGCTGATGGCCGGCGAGGTCGCGTCACTCGCCCTGTCGCGTGTCACCGTGCCGGTTCTCTACTACGAGATCGCCAGGCGCCGCGCGCGGAGAGAGCCCGGGACGTAGCGCCGGTCCTCGGGACCGGCCGGGGCTCTGGGCCGGTCTGAAGACCGGCCCTCCACCTGAAGAGCGGCCCCGCACATGAGGACCGCCCCGCGCCGAAAGTGAAGGAATCCCGGCTGGAGCCCAGGGGCTTCCGCCTTTCGCTGGTGGAGCCCAGGGGCTTCAGCCCCTGGGTGGTGATGAATGGAGGCAACCATGACTGTTGAACGAGCACTACGTCTGTTGGCTGGAATCTTCGTGATGGCGAGCGTCGCCTTGGGCGTGCTCGTGCACCCGTACTGGTTTGGCCTTACCGCGTTCGTCGGCTTGAATCTGTTCCAGTCGGCGTTCACCAACTGGTGCCCGGCGATGACGATCTTCCGGAAGGCCGGCCTCAAGGGCTGAGTCATCGGCCGGTGTCCGCCGCCGACGTCGCCAGCTCTCGACGACGTTCGAGCAGCCGTGCGTGCACGCGACGGGCGCGCACGAGCAGGACGATGGCGAGGAGGAGCATTGGTGCGCCCAGGGCGGCGGCCATCAGCGTGGCGCGACCGCCTGAGGTGGCCCCCACCGCCAGTGTCCCGGCCACGAAGCACGCGCTGAATGTGACGGACATCCAGCCTGCTACCACGCGTTGCCGGGCGAACAGTACGTGTCGCCGAGTAAGCACCCACGAGGCGTAAGCGACCCAGCTGGCGGCCATGACCGTCATCACGGCAAACGCGGCATGTGTGCGGGCCGGCAGTGACGGTTCGGTGAGCCACAGGGACAGGAGGCCGATGCCTGCTGCCGACGCGACCAGCAGCAGCGCTACGTGGGCCGCGCGTGTGCGTGGCGACAAGGCGGCGGCCGCGAGCTGGTGGGCGTCGGGTGTGGGCATCAGCGGGCGAGTCGGAGTTGGCAGAGTGGTCGTCATGGTCGTGAGTCTCCTTTGTTGAGTTCCTCGCGCAGGAGCCGCCGCGCACGGTGCAGGCGTGACTTCACGGTTCCGACCGGTACGCCGAGGATCTCCGCGACGTCGGTGAGTGTCAGTTCCTGCAGATAGAACAGCGTCAGAACTTCGCGTTCGGTGACCGGCAGCCGCGCCAGTTCCACCTCGAGGGCATCGAGACCGGCGTGCCGATCCTCGGGCGGATCCTCTACCGCCACGTCGAGGGTGTCGATGGTCGCGGGGGCCGGTGTGCGGTATTTCACGCGCAGGCGGTCCATCACTGTCCGCCGCGCCACGCCGAACAGCCACGGTCGCAGCTTCGATCCGTCGCGCAGGCGACCGATCCCCCGGAGCACGCGCAACCAGACGTCTTGCGCGACGTCCTTTGCGGCCTCGTCATCGCCCACGAGGTGCCGCAGGTACCGTCCCAGCGGGGCGTTCCAGCGGGTGATAAGATCCTCGAGCCCTTCCGCCTCGCCCAACTGACAGCGGACGGCGATCCATTCGTCTTCCCGGGCGCTTCTGGCGTCTGGTTCAGTCTGCACGGGGCTCCCTTCCGCGTCCTACACTCCAACAGTCGTGGGCGTGGCCGGAAGGTTCACCTGGGGGAGGGAGTGGGCGGCAGCCCGGGGATACCGCCAGGGGCTGACGCCCCTGGCCTCCATGGACGCGCTACGCCACCGCGTTGGCCGTGGCGCCACCGATCAGCAGGCGCACGACATCGGCGGCGGTGTAGTCCGTGCGCCCGGCCTCCATGAACATCGCGATGTCGTTGATGGCGTCGCCGCTCGTGATGATCGCCGGTTCCACGGCGCGGCCGCGCACCTGGGGAAGGCCCATGGTGGCCACGAGCGCGTTGCAGATGCACTTGCGGCCGGCGACGTCTTCCGCGTGACCGCCCTTGGCCAGATAGGTTGAGACAGGCTCGGCCGCGCATCGGAAGGCCACGCTGCCGTTGGCGTCGCGATACGCCTCGCGCAGATAGCCGAGGTCGCAGACGCGAACCCGCGCGTCATAGACGGCGGGGTCGGACAGCGTGCCCGGCAGGTCGGCGACTTTCAGCGGGAACGAGGTCGGCGACGCCAGGGGATCGGTGAACACCGTGGCCGTCCCGCGGAGCGCCCGCTCGCGCAGCGCCTGTTTGTAGCTCGCGTGCAGACCCGACTCATCGGCAAACGCGAAGGCGGTGCCCACCTGGATGCCCTGCGCGCCCTCCCGCAGCGCATCCCTCAGGGCGGCCGGTGTGCCGAAGCCGCCTGCCAGCCAGAACGGGACCCCGAGCGCCCGCATCTTCTCCAGGTCCACGGCGTCGCGCTCGCCGTACACCGGTTCGCCCGCTTCGTTGAGCTGGAGCTTGCCGCGTGGAGGCGCGTTGTGTCCACCGGCGGTGTGGCCTTCGACGATGAAGCCGTCCACGACACCGTTGGACTTCTTGAGGAGCGTGGCGGCCAGGACGTGCGACGACACGATGGGCAGGAAGACCGGGCGCGCGAGCGTCGGCTTCGTGCCCTCGAGCACGGAGGCCGGATCGAACCGCATCAGCGTGTCGTCGTCGGGCTGTGCCCCGACCACATGGAGTGGATAGGTTGCCGGCTCGTGATTGACCAGGCGATCGATCGCCCCAGGGATCTTGGCCGGAATACCGGCACCCATCAGGATGTAGTCGACACCCGCGAGCAGCGCGCCGTAGATGGAGGGCAGGTGCGGCGTCTGGATCTTCTCGAGGTAGTTCATCCCGACGGCATGCGCGTGCCCCTCGCGCGCCAGCGTGACCTCGACGAAGTTGCCGGCGATGCAGAGGTCGATGAGCTCGGCCGGTTCATGCTGGGCGTGCAACGGCATCGGCCGGAAGGGTTGGTCGGGACTCTTGCCGCCCTCGATGAAGTAGCGCGACAGGATGCGATTGGCCAGGCCCGGCAGCGGCAGGCGCGCAAGGGCACGGCGGATGTGGCCGCCAGGGTCGCCCATCTGGAGCCGTCGCGCCAGCAGCACGTCAAGCGCGGTGCCGGACACCACGCCGAGCTGGCCGGTTCGTGACACGGCCTGCGCCAAGCGCCAGTCGGAGATGCCGACGCCCATGCCTCCCTGAATGATGATCGGATGTGGTCGCTGGGTCATGCTGATGGCGAGACGGACTCAGAAGCCAACGTACCGCGCGACGCGGTGCGTGCGTATGACCCCGATCATAACTCGGCGGCGGATCCCATATGATGACGGCGTGCCAGCCCCTTCCCCAGACGTTGTCGCACGGCTGCCGATTTTCCAGCGGGTCCCCGCGGAAGACCGCGCACGGCTGGCCGCTGCCAGCCGCGTCCAGACCTTCGAACGCGGCGAAGGGGTCTTCCAGGAAGGTGACGCGCCCACGACGTTTGCCGCGGTGATTGAAGGGCACGTCAAGATCTTCAAGCGCCTGGCCAACGGGCGCGACATCATCCTGCATCTCTGCGGCGCGGGGCAGATCCTCGGGTCGGTCGCCGTGTTCGAGGGCCGGCCGTACCCGGCCTCGGCCGAGGCCCTCGAGCGGACGTCGTGCCTCTTGGTGCCGCGGCAGGCGTTCTTTCAGCTGCTCGAGCAGTCGCCGTCGCTCGTTCGTGGGTTGCTCTCCGGGTTGTCGCTGCGCTTGATCGAACTCACCGACCGGCTGACGGAGCTCACGGGCTCGCAGGTCGAGTCGCGATTCGCCCGGCTCTTCCTGAAGTTGGGGGACCAGTTCGGGCGGCCGCACCCGGAAGGGATCTTCGTTCCGCTGGCCCTCTCCAGGCAGGAACTGGCCGACCTCACGGGCACGACGATCGAGACGTGCATCCGTGTGATGAGCCGCTGGGGCCGGGAACATCTGCTCATCACCGAACGCGACGGGTTCGTGCTCGTCAACCGCGCGGCGCTCGGAGTCCTCGCCGACGGCTCCTGATCCTGTTCTGATCCCATAAGGCCCAGCCCGAGGCCGCTGAGGTCGCCGAGACCTGTCGGGGGATTCTTCCCACGGCCGTCGTCTTTCCCGTGTTCGAGCACACGTCTCGTCCCGGATGGGCGGCCGTGACGAGAGGCGCGAACTTTGCAGTCACCCACGGCAGAGGAGCGTCCCGTCATGACTCGTCGCCGTCTTTTCGTTGCTTTGTTCGCCAGCGCACTCGTGCTCGTGGGGGCTTGGCCGGCACTGGCTCAAACACGCACAGGCAAACAGGTCTACGACAGCATCTGTCTGACATGCCACGGACCCGACGGCCGGGGCGGTGTGAACCTCGAACTCGAGAAGATCGTCAAGCCACCGGACTTCAGCGATTGTGCCTTCGCGGCTCGTGAGCCCGACGACGCCTTCCTCGCGGTGGCGCATAACGGGGGGCCGTCACGCGGATTCTCGCCGCTGATGGCGCCGTGGGGCGGCCAGTTCTCGGAAGCGGAACTGCAACTCGCCATCAGCCACATCAGGACGTTCTGCACGGACGATCGGTGGCCGCGCGGCGAACTGAACCTGCCGCGGCCGTTGGTGACCGCCAAGGCTTGTCCCGAAGACGAGGCCGTGGTCGCTGTGACATCGTCGGCGTCTGGCGTCACGACGAAGGTGCACTACGAGAAGCGTTTCGGGGCGCTCAACATGTGGGAAGTGGTAATTCCCGTGGCGTCTCTGGACGGGTCGAATGGCCGCGTGAATGGCCTGGGTGACATCGCGCTCGAGTATAAACGCACGCTCGCGCACAGCCTCGCGCGGGGGAACATCGTGAGCGTGACGACGGAGGTGAAGCTCCCGACGGGCAATGAGGACAAGGGGCTGGGCAGCGGCTTCGCCGTGTTTGAGCCGTTCTTGACCTTCGGTCAGGTGCTCGGCGGTTCTGGCTTCCTGCAGGCGCAGGCAGGCGTGGGATTGCCGTTGAAGAAGGGGACCGTGAAGGAAGCGTTCTGGCGGGCAGCGGTCGGGACCACGGTGGAGCAGGGCCGGTTCGGTCGCATCTGGTCGCCCATGGTCGAGATTCTGGGCGCGCGCGAGCTGGAATCCGGCGCGCCGGTTGAGTGGGACGTGCTGCCGGGCGTGCAGATGAGCCTCAACAAGCGTCAGCACGTGCGTCTGGCCGGCGGCGTGCGCATGCCTGTGACACAGCGGGATCATCGAAAGAAGAGCGCCATCGTGTATCTGTTGTGGGATTGGTACGAAGGCGGGTTCCTGCAAGGGTGGTAGGCAGACGGTGCTGTGGGTGCTGAAGGTGCTGGTGGTGCTTGGGGGGCGGTGCTGAGGTGCTGAAGGTGCCGGAGGGGCGAAGGGTGCCACGTATAGCAATCTCGCTGAAGCTCGTGGTGGCTCTGATGCTCGTGGGGGCTGCGCTCGCCGGCCTCAACGCTCAGACGCCGCCAGCGACAGTCGCTGACACCGAGGCTGTGGTGGCCAGGGCTACGCAGGCGATCCAGGAACTGCAAGCCACACTGATCGGTCGATTGAAGGCGGCGATGACCGAAGGCGGGCCGGCGGCAGCGGTTACCGTCTGTCGCGACGAGGCGCAGGCGCTCACCGCGACAGTGGGTGCCAAGTATCAGGTGGCCATTGGGCGCACGAGCCATCGACTGCGGAATCCGAACAACGCTCCTCGAGCGTGGGCCGTGCCGACCGTGTCGGCCGGTGCGGGTGTGAAGCTGGCCGACGCGCGACCGGCCACCTTGGCGCTCGGCAACGGTCGGGTCGGGCTGCTCCGGCCGATTGGGACACTCGACTTCTGCGTCACCTGTCATGGGCCGCGTGAGACCGTCAACGCGGCGATCGGCACCGTGCTCGCCACCGCCTATCCGAAGGACCAGGCCGTTGACTTTGCCGTTGGCGACCTGCGCGGCTGGATCTGGGTGGAAGTCGGGGAGTAGGCGGCGCTGACAGTCCACCCTGGGGCGTCTCGGTCGGCGTTCATCGTGGCTGAGCGGAACCAAACCATGTCTGCGGCCGTCACCTTCCAGGCATGGTGCACCACTTGGTCACGCGCTTCGAGGTTGCCCGACCACTCGACCAGGTCTTCGCGTTCTTCGCAGAGGCAGCCAACCTCGAACGGATCACGCCGCCTGAACTCAGCTTCCGGATCCTGACGCCCGGACCTATTGTGATTCGGGCCGGAACACTCATCGACTATCAGCTCCGGCTGTTCGGCGTGCCGGTCGCGTGGAAGACCGAGATCACGGCCTGGACACCTCCATATTCGTTCGTGGATCGGCAACTGAAGGGACCGTATCGCGTCTGGATCCACACCCATCGCTTCGAGACGACGCCGAACGGCACCGCCATCTCGGACCAGGTGCAGTACGAACTCCCCATGCCGCCCGTCGGTGATCTGGTCCTCCCGGTCGTGCGCCTCCAGCTGGCGCGCATCTTCGCGTTCCGCGAACAGGCGGTTCGGCGACTCCTGGCATGAACAACCTCCTTCGACTCGAAGGGCCACCCCCATGCGCCGAGAGCCCCGATGTGCTGAGGCGCCGATGGCGTATTCTCTTCCCGGGACTCACGATGTGTGATGTGGCGGTTTCGCTGTCCCATGCTCCGATGTCCCGATTCGATGTTTCGATGTGAAGATGTAACGATTCCGATGTGAAGATATCGGATGTAAAGATGTGAAGATGTTGTGAGGTATCGCCCATGGCCTTGTCCGATTTCATCCGCAGCCAGTTCATCGACATCATCGAGTGGACCGACGACTCGCGTGACACGCTCTCGTACCGCTTTCCCGACGAGGACAAGGAGATCAAGCGAGGCGCGCAGCTGATTGTTCGCGAGTCGCAGAACGTGCAGTTCGTCTACCTCGGGGAGTTCGGCGATCTCTTCGGGCCTGGCAAACACACGCTCACCACCGACAACATTCCCGTACTGTCGCGCCTAAAAGGGTGGAAATACGGGTTCGAGTCCCCGTTCAAGGCCGACGTCTACTACGTCACGGTCCGGCCGTTCACGGGCAACAAATGGGGTACGTCGAATCCGATCATGGTGCGCGACCAGGACTTCGGCATTGTCCGCGTCCGGGCGTTCGGGACCTACGACTTCCGCATCGTGCAGCCGGCCAGGTTCTTGAAGGAGGTCGCGGGCACCGACCATCATTTTCGTCTGGATGAGTTTGCTGACGTCATGCGATCACGACTGGTGAGCGTCTTCAGTGAGGCGATGGCTGAGGCCAAGGTGCCTGTGCTCGACATCGCCACGCGCTACAGCGAACTGGGCGAGGCGCTCCTGCCGCTGATCAATCCGATTCTGGTCGGTAAGTATGGGATCGAGATGTCGGCCTTCGTCATCGAGAACGTTTCAGTCCCGCCCGAGGTCGAGGCGGCCATCGACAAGCGGTCGAGCATGGCGGCGGTGGGCAACCTCAATGACTACGTGAAATTCCAGATGGCGCAGGGCCTGGAGAAGGGCGGGTCGGGCGCCGGCGGCATGGGCGCGGAGATGGCCGTGGGCTTCGCGATCGCGAAAGAGATGATGAACCAGGCCGGCGGCCTCGGCGCGCAGACGACGCCTGCGGCGGGTGCGGCGCCGGCTGCGGCTGCTGGGATTCCGGAAACGCTGGGGCCCGCAGATGCCGCGAAGGCGCTGGGCGTGTCCGAAGCCGATGTCATCGCAAGCCTCGAAGCTGGCGACATCAAGGGAAAGAAGATTGGCAGCCAGTGGCGCATCACCCGCGGGGCGCTGGCCGAGTTCCTCAAGTAACACGTGACCGAGCAGGAACGGCCCGAGGCATCGGCGTCGACCACGGTCGATCGCGTCGCCGCGGCGCGAGAGAAGTTCTCGTGTCCAGCCTGTGGCGGCGAGGCGCGTTGGAACCCTGACAAGCAGGCGCTGATCTGCCCGTTCTGCGGCACCACGTCGCCTGCCACGCTTGAGATGCGCGGCAGCGAGACCGTGGTGCTCGAACACGACCTGGTGGCCGCCCTGCGTGGCATCCCGGACGAGGCCCGCGGGTGGCGGGCCGAGAAGACGTCGGTCAAGTGTCAGAGTTGCCACGCCATCTCCGTGTTCGATCCGGACAAGATCAGTCGGCGATGCGACTTCTGCGGATCGACGGCGCTCGTGCCGTACGAGGAGGTGAAGGACGCCTTTCGGCCCGAGTCGCTCCTGCCGCTCCAGATCAGCGAGCCCAAGGCCCGTGATCTTCTGCGGACGTGGTACGGCAGTCAGTGGCTGGCGCCGAACGCGTTCAGCAAGAAGGCGCTCACCGATACGCTCAAGGGCGTCTACTTGCCGTACTGGACGTTCGACGCCGCGGTCGATGCCCACTGGACGGCAGACTCGGGCACGTACTACTGGGTACGCCAGGGCAACAAGCAGGTCAGGCAGGTGCGCTGGACGCCGGCGTCTGGTGATGTCTCACACGTCTTCGATGACGATCTGGTCTGCGCGTCGCTCGGCGTCGATGCCAGCCGCATGCGGCAGATCGAACCCTTTCCGACGACACACGGCCTGGTGCCTTACGACGCGGGGTATCTCTCCGGTTGGACCGTCGAGCGGTACCAGATCGATCTCGTCGCTGCCGCGCAGAAATCACGGCAGCAGATGGACGCGGCCTTGCGCGACCTGTGCGCCCGGCAGGTTCCAGGCGACACGCACCGCAACTTGGTCGTCAACGCGAATTACCGCAGTCAGACGTTCAAGCACATCCTCGCGCCGGTCTGGCTCCTGACGTACGTGTACGGCCGGAAGTCCTATCAGGTCGTCGTCAACGGCGTCACGGGTGAGATCGCCGGATCCCGCCCGTGGAGCTGGATCAAGATCACGCTTCTCGTCCTGGTCATCCTGGCCTTCGTCGCCGCGATCTACGCCTTGGACAGGTGAGGTCGGGTGCGTCAGGTACGACGGGTCCGTCGGGTACGTCGGGTAC
>JADLFL010000054.1 GCA_020845575.1 Acidobacteriota bacterium
CCGGTGGCCGCGCCATCACCGAGGACCTCGGCATCAAGCTCGAGAACGTCAAGCTCGAGGATCTGGGCCGCGCCAAGAAGGTCACGATCGACAAGGACAACACGACGATCGTCGAGGGTGCCGGTGTGGCCGCCGCCATCGAGGGTCGTGTGAAGCAGATCCGCACGCAGATCGAGGACACCACCTCGGACTACGACCGCGAGAAGCTGCAGGAGCGCCTCGCCAAGCTCGTGGGCGGCGTGGCCGTCATCAAGGTCGGTGCCGCCACCGAGACCGAGATGAAGGAGAAGAAGGCGCGCGTCGAGGACGCGATGCACGCGACCAAGGCGGCTGTCGAAGAGGGCATCGTGCCCGGCGGCGGCGTGGCCCTGATTCGCGCGGGCAAGGCCCTCGAGGGCCTGACGCTCGACACGCACGACCAGCAGGTCGGCGTGAGCATCATCAAGCGCGCCATCGAGGAGCCGATGCGCTGGATCGCGACCAACGCGGGCCAGGAAGGCACGATCATCGTGCAGCGCGTCAAGGAAAACGACACGGTGGAGTTCGGCTACAACGCCGGCGCCGAGAAGTTCGAGGACCTGATCGCGGCCGGCGTCATCGACCCGGTCAAGGTCGTCCGCACGGCGCTCCAGAACGCCGCGTCGATCGCCGGGCTGCTGCTCACCACCGAAGCGATGGTGTGTGACATCCCCGAGGAGAAGAAGGACGCCGCTCCGGCACCTCCGGGCGGAGGGATGTACTAAGCACGTCGGCAACCGGCAACCGGAAGGACAAAGGGCCTCACTGGAGCAATCCAGTGGGGCCCTTTGCGTTGGACTCAGGGGCAGCGCATGGAACCTGGTTTGTGGTGTGCGGTTGCCCGTTCCCGATTGCCGGTTGCCGACATGCGCCGCGGACATTCAGGCGGCGCGCTACCTCAAGCTGAATTCCATCTCCACGGTGATGACCGTGGGAACGGCGACGCCCTGGCGCATGCCGGGACGGAAGCGCCAGAGGCGCATGGCTTTCATCGCCTCCTCGTCGAGGCCGAACGCGCGATCGAGCGAGCGGGCGATCTTGATGTCGCCGGGACGGCCGTCGGGTCCGACGATCACCTCGAGCCACACCTTGCCCTGAATCTTGGCGCGCATGGCTTCGGTGGTGTACTGCGGTTTCACCTGCGAAACCAGTTCCGGTGGCGAGACACCGGAACCGGGTCGATAGGCTCCGCCTCCTGTGCCGCCACCGAAGCCGGCCCCGAGACCGCTGCCGCTGCCGGAGCCGACGCCGGTGCCCTGGCCGGTGCCTGCTCCTCCACCGCTTCCACTGCCCTGCGATGTCCCACCCGGGATGGCCGTCCTGTCGATGACGCCGGCGATCGCGACGTTTCCTGATGCGACGTTCTGCACGGGAATGGTGAGCGGCGGCACGGGAGGCGGCTCGACCGGCTCGGGCGGCTCCACCTTGGGCGGTGTGAGATTCACCTTCGGCGCCACGGGGACCGAGATGCGGTCCTGCCCTGGCAACTCCAGTCGTCGCGGCGGTTCGGTACTCTGGTTCCCACCACCGCCGCCACCGCCACCGGGCCCTGGCTCGGCCACGAACACGAGCGTGTGCTCGGGATCGCGCGGCGGCACGACCTCCGGTGGGGACTCCGCCGGGACGGCACGGATACCCACGTACAGGATGATGGCCCCCAGCACGTGCGCAAGCGCCGACGCGACAGCCGCGCCGCTGGTCCGCTGTCGCTGCATCCCGAACTGGAGATCGACAGTGGGATGCGTCCCGATCGGCAGGATCACCGAGCCGTGGGCGGGCGATTCCTGAGGGGTGGGAGCGGGCGCGTCAGACATATCCGGGCGAGAACGAGAGAACGCGTTCATTCTGGCAGCACTCTTGCGTGAGCCGCAACCGGCTGCGCGATCGCGGGCAGTCCCATCGCGTCATGCGGCTCGGCATTTTGACGTTCGCAGTGGGGTATCCGGCCGATCTCAGCGGGAGAAATACCCCGTTCGTGCGCGCACCTGGTGCCTGGTGCGCGTGACACGCACCTCGATCCGGCGGTACTCGCCCTCCCGCGCCGCGCGCTGCGGCTGATAGCCGAGCAGATACTGATGCCGCAGCTCGGTCGCGATCCGGCGCATCGCCGCGGGGAGATCGCGCAACCGCCTGACGCGCTCGGTGCGTCCGCCTGTCGCGTCGGCCAACGCCTGCAACAGATCCGGGATCTTGCGCTGCAGGACCAGTGGATACGCCAGCACGTCGCTCGCCCGCACGCGCGCCAGGACGTCCTCGGCGCTGAGGCGGCTGTTGCGCTCGAGGCCGTCGGACACCAGCACGAGGGCGCGACGCCCCGGCGCGGGCTCGATCGCGTCGAACGCCGTCACCACCGCGTCGCGCAGCGCCGTCGATCCCCAGGGATCCAGCCCCTGCAACGCCGTGTCGACGGCCAGGCGATTGTTGGTGAGGGCCACGGCCACCTCGACGTCGGACCCAATCGCCACGAGCATGGTCCGGTCCTGGTCGCCGAGTTCCAGGAGGAGCTCGCGTCCACCGCGCTGTGCCGCCGCGAGGCGTCCATCAGCCATGCTCCAGCTCCTGTCGACCGCCAACGCGATCGACACGGGCTGCTCGCCGTCGGCAAACGTGGTGACGGTCTGCGGCACGCCGTCCTCGAGCACGACGAACTCGTCGCGCGCGAGGTCGGTGACAAACCGTCCCTTCGCGTCGGTGACCGTCGCATAGACCTCGACCAGCTCGGTCCGCGTAACGAACTCCTGCGACGCGGCCCCACCGGCATGCGCCGCCACGTGGCCCGGCCGTACCGGGGCGAGCAGCACGAGCAGCCCGCAGACCGACAGGACGAGGCGAAGGTCGAGTGGTAGAATCACGGGCAGTCGCTGTACGACAAGGAGCACCTCATGATCGCGCTGGGCTTCGGACCGATCGGTATCCCCGAACTGATCATCATTCTCTTCATCGTCGTGCTGATCTTCGGCGCGAACCGCCTGCCGGAAATCGGCCGCGGGATCGGCAAGGGGATCCGCAACTTCAAGGACGCCACCAAGGACGGCGTGGCCACCAAGGACGAGTAGTCGTCATCGCGTGTCGATCACGACGCGCGCGTCGCCCTCCCGCCGCGTGACGCGCGTGCGATCGAGCCATTCCAGCAAGGGGATCGCGGCACGCCTCGTCAGGCCATAGCGGTCCTTGAACCATCCGATCTCGACTCGCCCCGTTCCGCCACCGCTCCCGGCGGACGCCCGCAGGTCCTCTACGAGCCCCCTCAGCCTCGTGTGTGACACGTAGAGGTCGCCCACGCGCGCCACATCGCCGCTGCGCGCCAGGCGCGACAACACGGCCGCCAGCGACTTCCTGTCGGGCACTGCCCCCGTCCCCTCGAGATCGGCGACTGTCACACCAGCCAGGGCCGCCGCGTCGATCGACTCGAGGACGCGCACATCGACGGGATCACGCTCCGGTGCCTGCGCCGTCGCGCGCGTGATCCGATCCTCACCCGTGATGATGCCCCCATCGGCGAGGCGTGCGAGTACGAGGTCGGTCACCTCCGCCCGCCATCGTCGTCCGCCGATCCTTCGCAGCGTGGCTCTTGGCACACCGCCACTCAACGGATCTGATGCCATGGCCTCATCGAGACGCGCGAGCACGTCCTGCTGCATGCCGTCGAGGATCTCGACGGCCACCCAGTATGGTCCCGCTGCAGCCAGCACGCCCTCGTCGGTCAACCGCTGCGCCACGCGGCTCAGGACGGCGGGAGCCACGCCGCACCGGGCGGGCAGATCGACGCGCACGCAGCCGAGCGGTCCCGCGGCGCGCGCACGCGCCAGCAGCAGCGCGGCAACGTCGGTGACGGCCAGATCCGCGGGCGGCACGCCACGCGCCGGCGGTGCGGGATCGAGCACCACGGCGCCGCCCACCGTGGTCACCGGCGAGTACGACCGCAACACCAGGCGGTCGCCGCGACGCGCCGGAAGCGGCGTTTCCAGCCGCAACACCGCCGCTCCACGCGCACCAGCGGTCAGCACGCGCGCCGATCCGTCAGCATTCACTGACGGAAGAACGAGCCGTCCGACCACGACCGTCGTGCCCAGGTGCACATGCAGCCGCGTGCCATGCCGCAAAGCCGTGGGCAGGGTCGGCCCCCCGACCCCGACCGCGCCTCGCAACACCGTCACGTCGACAGCGAGGCGACGCGTGGGGAGCGCGACACCGTCGGCCAGCAACATGTGGCCGCGATCGATCTCGGTGCGTCCGAGCGTCGCGACGTTGAGCGCGGTGCGTTGTCCGGCATCCGCGCATGGTGCCGGGACTCCGTGTACCTGGACGCCGCGCACGCGGACGCGCTGACCGCCCGGCCACGCCGTGAGCTCGGACTCCGGCGCGATACGCCCAGACCAGAGCGTGCCCGTGACGACGGTGCCGAAGCCCTTCACGGAGAAGACACGATCGATCGGCAGACGTGTCGGAGTTGCCGCGTCTCGCTCTCGACGCGTGCGTGCGCACTCGAGCAAAGCGGCACGCAGGTCGTCCAGGCCCCCGCCCGTCGTCGCCGACACGCGCACGATCGGCGCGTCGCCCAGCGGCGACCCCTCCACCAGGGCTCGCGCGTCGAGCTCCGCCACGGCCTGCATGGTCTCGTCGGCCAGATCGCAGCGCGTGAGCGCGATTACGCCGGCGGGCACGTCAAGCAGGCGACAGATGTCGAAGTGTTCGCGCGTCTGCGGCATCACCGATTCGTCCGCCGCCACCACCAGCAGCACCGCATCGATCCCGCCCACACCCGCCAGCATCGTCCGCACGAACCGCTCGTGACCAGGCACGTCCACGAACGACAACGTCACGTCGCCAACGGTGGTGTGCGCGAACCCGAGCTCGATGCTGATCCCGCGCGCACGCTCCTCAGGCAACCGGTCGGGATGCGTCCCCGTCAGCGCCTGGACGAGCGTGCTCTTCCCGTGATCGATGTGCCCCGCTGTCGCGATCGTGAGGTGCACCGCTATCGTCTTCCCTTCACGGCCTTCGTGATCGCGCGCTCGCGCTTGCCGGGCCTGCCCTTGGCAGGGCGACCCTTGCCCGGACGACTCTCGTGCTTCGGCGATGCCTTGCTCGTGCGGGGACCGCGGTGGCGCTCGGATTCGCGGATGCGATCGAGGACCTCGACGACGCCGAGATCGACCTGGCGGCGGTCCTGATCCACGCGCACCACCTGCACGCGAATCGGGTCGCCGAGCCTGAAGACGCGATGCGTGTTCTCGCCGCGCAGCTGGTGCGCGCGTTCGAGGTAGCGGTAGTAGTCGTCGGCCAGGCTGGAGATGTGGACCAGACCTTCCACGTAGTGCTCCACGAGCTGCACGAACAGGCCGAATGGCGCCACGCCGGTGATGAAGCCGTCGTACTCCTCGCCGACCTTGTCGGCCATGAAGCGGACCTTCTTCCACGCGACGAGCTCGTTGGCCGCCTCGTCGGCCCGGCGCTCCATCTCCGACGTGTGACGCGCGACTTCCGGCAGTTCCTCGACTCGCTCGTCGTAGAGCGCTTCGGTCAGCACTCCGTGACGGAACTCGCGCAGCGTGCGATGCACGATGAGGTCGGGATACCGGCGGATCGGCGACGTGAAGTGCGCGTACGCGTCGGCTGCCAGACCGAAGTGGCCGAGGCATCCCGTGTCGTAGCGCGCCTTCTGCATCGTGCGCAGCATCAGCGTGGCGATCGGCCGCTCCTCCGGCTTGCCGCGCAGCTTCTCCACCAGCTTCTGGAAGTGCCGCGGCTTGATGGCCGACGCCGACGCGGCGAGCGTGTACCCGAGCGTCGCGATGAACTCCTCGAACTGCTCCACCTTCAGCGAATCCGGCGCCTCGTGGATGCGGTACAGCGTGGGCACGTCGTGCGCGTCGAGGAACGCGGCCACCGTTTCGTTGGCCACGAGCATGAACTCCTCGATCAGCCGGTGCGCCACGTTGCGCTCGGCCACGAGGATGTTCTCCACCTGGCCGTCCTCGTCCAGCACGATCTTCGCTTCCGGGAGATCGAAGTCGATCGATCCGCGGCCGTGGCGGCGCCGGTTCAGGATGTCGAACAACTCGCGCATGCGCTCGAAGTGCGGGACGAGCTCGCTGTATCGCTGTCGCCGCTCCGCGTCGCCGGCCAGAATCGCGTGGACGTCCGTGTACGTCATGCGCGCGCGGCTGACGATGACCCCGTCGTGGAGCGTGGCGTCGACCACGCGCCCGCGTCCGTCGATCTCCATCACGCAGGACTGCACGAGGCGATCCACGTGCGGACGCAGCGAGCACAGACCCGTGGCCAGCGCCTCGGGGAACATGTGGACCGCGCGTTCGGGGAAGTACACGGACGTACCGCGATCGGCGGCTTCGCGATCCAGCGCGCTCCCCTCCCGCACGTAGTGCGCCACGTCGGCGATGTGCACCTTCAGCAGGTAGTGCCCGCTCTCCAGCCGCTCCACCGATACCGCATCGTCGAAATCGCGCGCGGTCTCGCCGTCGATGGTCACCGCGACGTCGCCGCGGAAATCAGTACGGCCGGCGATGTCGGCTGGATCGACGTCCTCGCCCATGCGCGACGCCTCGGCGAGGCTCTCGTCCGAGTGGCGATCGGGAATGCCGTGCTTACGGATGATGATCTGCGTGTCGACGCCTGGTGCGTTGATGTCTCCCAGCACCTCGAGCACGCGGCCGAGCGCGCCGCGCCCGTGGACGGGCCAGCGCACGATCTCGATCACCACCATCTGTCCCGCCGTGGCGCCGAGATCGTCGCCGGCCGGGATCTGCACGTCCATCAACAGCCGCTTGTCGAACGGCGTGACGTACTGGAGGCCGTGATCTTCCCTGTCGAACCGGCCGACGGTGGTGGCCGCGCTCCGCCCGAGGATACGGACGATGCGGCCCTCGGCGCGCCCGTCGCGCGCGTGGCGCTCGACGCGCACGACGACGCGATCGCCGTGCATGGCGTCGTGCAGGTTGTGACCGGCAACGTAGATGTCGCCCGTCACCTCGTCGATGGGCTGATCCAGCTTCACGAAGCCGAAGCCGTTCGGATTGACCACCAGCCGGCCGGCGGCAAGATCCATCAGCTCCGGCACGCCGAAGTGGCGTCCGCGTGTTTCAATCAGCGCACCACGGGCCACGAGCGTCTTCAGGGCCTTGCGGATCGCGGGGGCCTCCGACCGGGGCAGGCCCAGCAACCGCATCAGCTCGTTGACGGTGGCGGGATGGGTCACGCGCGTGCGGATGCGCTGCAGCAGATCGTCTGGCGTCATGGTGTCGTCGATTTTCCCAACCGGAGTGTCCCGGCCTCAGTCTACAGGGTCGGTGACCGACGAGGCGCTCGTGGCCCGCGCGCAGGCCGGGGAAGAGGAAGCGTGGGCGGAGCTCGTGCGGCGGCACCACGCGGCCGTGTTCCGGGCCGCGCACGCCGCGCTCGTCTCGCGGGCGGATGCCGACGATGCGGCGCAGGACGCGTGGATCGCCGCATGGCATGCACTCGACGGCTTCCGCGGGCAGGCGTCGTTCCGCACGTGGGTCCTCACGATCGCCTGGCGGAAGTCGCTGGATCGACGGCGAGGACTCGCGGCGTGGTTACGCATGCGGCGTCTCGATGCGGAGGACGATGACCCGCTGGCCGTGACGCTGGCGGCCACCGAACCCGGCGCCGCCGCGCAGTTGGAGGACAAGGTGGCGCGTGCCCGCATCACGAAGCTGATACGCGCGCTGCCTCGCACGTACCGCGACGCGCTGGTGTTGATGGCCACGGGAGACTTCTCCTACGTCGACGGCGCGGCGCTGTTGAACATACCCGTGGGCACGCTGAAGTGGCGCGTGAGCGAGGCGAGACGCCTGCTGCGCACCAGGATGGACGCCCACTCGCCTGGAGGGCCGCACGATGCTTGACGAGGAACGAATCGACGCGGCGCTCGAAGCGATGGCGAGACCCGAGCCGCGGGCCGACGCCGTCGCCCGCGTCCTCGCCCGCACGGGACCGGGAGTTGCAAGACCGGCGATGGCGCGGGTCCTGTCGCCGGACAGCCCCACCCGTCCTCAGCGCGAACAGCACTTGTACGGGAGACGCGCTTGCGGGCCGGCGGGGCGCCCCGTCCGGCGCCACCCGCGCCCGGACGCGATTCTTCACGCACTCCAGAGCCCCTGGCTCACCGCCCCTGCCGCCCTCTGTCTCGCCGTGGCGACGATGTGGTTCGTGTGGCGGCCTGACACGCCCGTCGCGCCTGCACCAGGCACGCTGGTAGTCGACGCAGTGAATCCGCCTGCGCTCGTCTCACGACAACCGGCGCCCGTGACAGCCGCCGCTCACGATGAACCGCCTGAACCGCGTCGTGTTCACAGTCGCGCGTCGAACACCAGACGTGCGTCGGCGTTCGTGCCCGTACCCGTACTCGTGGCCTACGCCGATGTCGTACCGCCGCGCGCGGATCTGGAGGCCATCGAGGTGCCGCCGATCGCCATCGAAGACATCACACAGACATCCATCGACATCGAGCCGCTGCCAGCCCTCGAACCGATCGCGATCGCCGCAATCCCACTGGCGCCCCTCGACGCCATCGACAACCAGGAGAACCCATGACGTTCATCGCCCTCGCTCTTGCCGCCGCCACGCTGGCAGCCGCCCAGCCGGCTGCACCGCCGTCCACACAGACCACCTCGACCAGACCTGCGACCGTGACGGCCACGACGTCGCCGGACACGGAGTCCGCGCAGGCACCTGCCGACAACCGGCCATCCGTAACCCGCACACTGCCGTCACAGAACGTCAAGGTGGACGTCACGATCACCGAACAGGCGGCCAAGGACTCACCTGTCAAGAAGACGGTCACGCTCATCGTGGCCTCCGGCCGAACGAGCAGCGTCCGCACCACAACCAACGTGCCGCTCGTCAACGGACGTGATCGCGATCTTCCGTTCAATATCGACGCGACTGTCTTCGTCACGCAGGAAGGGCGCGTGTACCTCGAGCTCCGATTCCTCTACACGAGCGTACGAGGGATGCTGCCGATGGCCAGCGAGGGGCTGTCGGACCTCGAGCCAACCGACGACAAGTTCGCGAAGACAGCTCGCCCGTCGCACTCGACCGTCCAGGACTCGCTCACATTGCTGCTCACACCGGGCGTCCCCGTCGTTGCCGCGCGCTCGGCCGACGCCGCCAGCGATCGCACGGTGACGGTGGAGGTCAAGGCGGAGATTCTGAAGTGAGCAGGGGAATGACGAATGCCGAATGACAAATGCAGAAAATGCTGAATGACGGACGGTGTCGCGATACGCCCGGCACTTCCGACATTCGCCATTCTGCACTCGTCATTCTGCATTCGTCATTGAATGATCTACCCTGCCCGTATGACTCGCGGACGCTTGTGGGGGTACTTCGCCGGCACGACCGTGGTGGCGGCGCTGTTCGGATTCCTGTTCGGCTGGTATCAGGCGTACCCGGCGCAGCACAGTCGCGACCGCGCGCTGCTGCGCCTGCGCCTGTCCGAGACGCGCGCCCGGACGCTCGACGCGCGCATGGCGCTCATGAGCGCCAACTACGGCAACGCGCGTGCGCACGTGGAGGAAGGAATTCGACTCCTCGACGCGTTCAGGACGACGGGCCAGCGCGACCTGCCACCCACCGAGGCGGCCAAGGTCGACCAGGCGCAGCAACTGTTGCGCGACGCACTGGCGCTCGTACCTGGTGCGCCGGCTACCACCGAGACGGCTGTCGCAAGACCTGAAGGCGAGGCCGAGTCGAAGACGCAGCAGGCGGCCAACCTGCTCGGCGAGGTGTATCGCGCCACCCCCGAACCGTAGGGAATGCCGCGAGGACATGCCGCGATGGGGCGCGGCCGGCGTTGCATCGTCAGTAGAGCAGCGCCACCTGGACGTCGCAGACGTTGGTGTCCGTCGGCCCCGTGCGCGTGAGCGTCCCGAGGCGGCGATGGCACTCGTAGGCGTCGTTGTTGCGCAGATAGGCCTCCACGTTGACGCCCTGCGCCGCCGCCAGCGCTGCGGTGCCGTTGTCGGCCCACGCGCCAGCGGCGTCGGTGGGGCCGTCGATGCCGTCGGTGCCGACGCTGGCGAAGAGCACGGGCTTCTCCGCGCGTGCCAGTGCATCGATCGCACCGGCGACCAACTCCTGATTGCGTCCGCCGCGTCCCGTACCCGAAACGGTGACCGTCGTTTCACCGCTGCTGATCACGCAGACGGGACCGCGCCTGTCGCCAACCACTGCAAGAACCGCCGCGACGTGTGCGGCGCCTGCCTCGCGCGCTTCCCCGAGCACAGGCGACGGCAGCACGATGGCGTCGTATCCGCGTCGCCGCGCCTCTTCTGCGGCGCCTGCCATCGCCATGCGACGCGATCCGATGAGCCGATACTCGCTGCGCCGGATCGCCGCGTCTCCCGGCTTGGGCGTCTCCGGGACGTCCCCCTCCGCGCCGCGCTTCAGCCACGCGCGGACTGACGCCGGGACCGCCGCCTGATCGGCCATCCCCGTCACGATGCGCCATGCGTCGGCGAACGCGCTCGGGTCGGCAACGGTCGGCCCCGATCCGATCACGCTCGGGTCGTCTTCGATCGGCGCGACGACGTCCGAGATCGCCAGCGTCACGGTCCGGCCGCCGCACGCGGCGGCAAGCCGTCCCCCCTTGATGCCCGACAGGTGCTTGCGCACGCAGTTCAGTTCGTCGATCGCGCGCCCGTCGTGCATGAGCGCCCGCGTGATCTGCTGCTTCTCTGCCAGTGTCACGCCATCGACCGGACGGCACAGCAACGACGACGCCCCGCCGGACAGCAGCACGACGAGGTGGTCGCCTTCGCGCACCGCTCGTGCAGCGTCCAGCGCGGCGTTCGCGGCCGCCACGCTCTCCGGTGTCGGTGTCGGATGCCCTCCCGTGTACCACTCCACCTCGTCGGGCACGCGACGGCCGTCGTGCGTGCCCACGCCGATGGTCCGCCGCGGAAGTTCGGGCACGAGCGCGAACCAGCGTTCGAGCATGGCCGCAGACGCCTTGCCCGCCGCGATGAGCGTGTAGGGGCGGCCGGCCACGACGGGCGCGGGGCCGTCGACGAGCGCACGGCGTACGAGTGTGGAGGCGGAGACGGCGGCGAGCGCCGCGGCGGTGATGCCGGCGAGATCGTCGCGCGCACGCGACGGGAGTGTCAGTGGCAGCGCCGTCCGTCCATCCATGCCTGCCGTGAGGCAACGTGGCTGAAGTGATCGAGGATACCGCCCACCACCTGCTCGGCCTGACCCTCCCGGCAGAGGATCTCGATGCGATCCATCACGCGGCCGAGTGCCAGCTCGACGCACGCGACCGTCGCGCCCGAATAACACTCGCGCTGGAGAAGGAGTTGTTGGTGGCAGCGCTGGAGCTCTTCACGATAGAACTCCGCGAGGACCGACACGCGAAGGTGGGTGTCGACGGTGGTACGTGTGTGTCGGAGCAACACATCCCACTCTAGTCACGCGCGCGGCCGGGTGTCAACGACCGATCTCGCGGGCGCCGACCCACCCGGCCAGCGCGCCCGCCAGCACTGTGGCCGCGCCAAGCGTAAGCAGGTGCTGCCATGTCAGGAACGGCGCGTACGGCAGATCCAGCGCGCGGGCCCACGCGGCGGCCGGTCCCTGCCAGACGACCCACAGCGCCACGCGCAGCAGGACCACGGCCACGACCGTGCCGGCCAGCGCCTGCAGGATGCCTTCGGCCACGAACGGCCCCGAGATGGCGCGCGGCGGCGCGCCGAGCAGGCCGAGGACGTCGATTTCGTCACGTCGCGCGTAGTAGCCGAGTCGCAGGACCGCGGCAACCGCCGCGAACGCGGCCAGTGCCAGCAGCAACGCGAGCGCCGTGACCACGCGCCTGACGGTGGTGACCGTCAGCAGCACGCGCCGCAGCACATCCCTGTCGTACGCCACCTCGTCCACGCCCGGCAACGCGCGCAGTCGCTCCACGAGCGCGTCCACCTGCGCCTCGGTGGCGGACGCGGCAAGACGCGCTTCCACCACCGCACCGAATGGCCGCTCCGGCAGTGCCGTGATCACGCCTGCCAGGTCCGGGAAGTCCTCGGTGACGCGCGTGGTCGCCTGATCGGCGTCGAGCACCTCCACCGCCGCGACCGCTGCATCGTCGCGCGTGGCCTGCGCCGCCGCGTCGCGATCGGCCGTCGACGCGTCGCGCGCGAGATAGACCGACAGTTCGGCCGCTTCGGTCATCCGCGTGGTGAGATCGCGCAGCGCCGTCGACGCCGACAGCGCCGCCGCCAGCACGAACACCGCCGCGGCCAGCAGCATCGTCGACAGGCTCGCGACGCGCCAGCGCCGTCGCAGCGACGTCCACGCCTCGTCGAGGCAGTACCGCAGGAAGCCGACGGCATGCGTGTCCTCGTGGCGGCGGCTGCTCACGACGCCCTCCGATCGGCCACCACATGTCCGCGCTGGAGTTGGACGACCCGCCTGTTGACGTAGCGGATCAGTTCCTCGTCGTGCGTCGCCATCAGGACCGTCGTGCCCGCGGCGTTGATGCCCCTGAAGATGTCCATCACCTCGATGGACAACGCGCGATCGAGGTTGCCCGTCGGTTCGTCGGCCAGCAGGAGCGCGGGTTCGTTCATCAGCGCGCGCGCGATCGCCACGCGCTGCTGTTCACCGCCTGACAACTGCATCGGGAACGCTTCCATCCGGTGCTGGAGGCCCACCTGCTGCAGGAGCAGCGACGCACGACGCCACTGCTGCGACCGTGGTACGCCCATCACGCGCGCCACCGTGGCGACGTTCTCGAACACCGTGCGGGCCGGCAGCAGCTTGAAGTCCTGGAAGACGAATCCCACCGTGCGCCGGTACGCCTGCCGCGCGTCGCGTCCGAGCGCAGCGAGGTCCGTGCCGTTGACGCGGACCTCACCGGACGAGGCGACGTCCTCACGAAGGAGGAGGCGGAGCAGCGTGGACTTGCCGGCGCCGCTGGGGCCGGCCAGACACACGAACTCTCCCTTGTCGATGGTGAGCGACACGTCGCGGAGGGCATCGAACCCCTGCCCGAACGATCGCGTGACGGCAGATAGCGTGATCACGTGCGTGGTACTCCAGGACGCGTCTCGACGAGCTCGACGCGCACGCGTCCGAATCCGGCAGCCACGTCGATGCGCAACGGCACTCGACGGTCGTCGGCACTCAACCAGAGATCGATCTGCGGCGGTGCCCGACGCGGGACGCGCTGCACCAGCGCCGGCTGCATCCGCAGCGCCGGCACCGGCTGTCCCCGCCACCGGATCGTCTCGGCTTTCAGCGGCCCGGACTCCAGCGTCAGGTTGCGGCCCATGTCGTTCACGGGGATGGCCACGTCCATCCCGGGCACCAGCGGCAGCGTACGCATGAGCAGGAACGCCGCGATCGGATCGCGATGGTCGCCCGGCGCCCTGAAGCCAGGTCCCGCCTCCACGCTGGCGGCATCGGGAGGCACCACGCGCACCACCCCGCCCGCTCCGTCGTGGAACACCGCCTGATCCACGTGCCGCCGGCCCTCTCGGATTTCCCGCAGGTGGACGATCGGGAGGAACGCCTCGTCAGTGAACGTGCGGAACACGTCGCGCGCCTCGAAGAACTTCGCTACCCACGGCGCCGTGGCCAACGACACGCGCGCCTCGTACCTGATGCGGACGCGGTTCTTCTGGTCCAGCCATCGCGGCAGTGTCGGATCGTCTCCCGACGCGGCGAGCACGGCGATCTCGATGGTGCCCGCCGACACCTGCGTGCCGGCGCCATCCCAGAACACGTCGTACCGGTTGGACTCCCCCACGGCGAACCCCGGTGTTCCCGGCTGCGGCGCGCTGACCATGGCTGGCGCGCCGACGGCCGCCAGCAGTGTCGCCTCGTCGGCCAGTTCGTAGATCACGTCGATGCGTCCCTCATCACCCGCCACGCTGCCGCGTCGAACCAGCGGCCACTGCGCATCGAGGCCATCGTCTGCCGTGACCACGAACCTGACGTCGAGATCGTGCAGCGTCCAGATCGCGTCGGCCGACGGGAATGTGCCGAGCGCGCCTGCGACGGCGCCCGCAAACGACGGGCGCTGACCGCTGTACCCGTTCACGATCGGCCGACCGTGCACGAGCGTGCCCAGCATCAGCGGCGTGGCGGCGCGATCCTCGGGCTGCGGCAGGAACGCCACGGCACCGGGTCCCTCGGCATCGCGTAACCACACGTTGACGGGCGTGTCGAACGCGGGAGCGGCAACGTACGGCACGCGCCACGCGAGCGCCTCCACCAGCACCACCGCCGACAACGCGAGCACGACGATGCGCCCGGCGCGGGGTCGCTCCCGTCGCCAGTGCGTCACCGCGCACGCGGCGAGGGCCGCCACGGCAAACGCGAGGAGCACGCCGAATCGTGCCGGGGCTCGAACGGCCTGGAAGCCGAACACCCACCGATGCGCGAAGGCGTAGACCGTGCGCACGCCGTCAGGGCCGAGCGCCAGCACCACGCCGGTCACGCCCACGGCGAGCCACGTGGCGAGCAGCGGCTGTCGGCGTCGATGCGCGATCCCCGCCACGCCGAGCACCGCGAGCGCGAGCGCCCCCCACCCCGGCAGCAGGCCGTCTTCTTCAGTGCGTCCGATAGGCGCGAACGGGATCGGCCGCCACGGCGGCTCGCTCACGAAGCTCAGGGGCGTGGCCGCGTGGCGGCTCGCTTCGTCCATCGTGCGCACGAAGCCCTCGCGCTGCTGCACCTGCATGTACGGCACCAGGATCGGCGCCACGAGCGCCGTCGACACGATGGTGCCCAGCGCGAATGGACCAAGCAGCCTGCCGAGCGACACGCGGCCTGCCGTGGCCACGAGCGCGAAGCCGCCAATGCCCAGTGCCACGAGCCCGACCACCGCGTAGTACACGGACCCGAGCGCTGTCAGGCCGAACCACAGACCGAGCCACGCACCGTCCTGCCAGCGCCGCTTCGCGACAACGCGATGGAGCGCGCCGAACGCGAGCGGCAGGAAGTAGAGCGCCTGCAACTGCAGATGGACGATGTGCGAGAACCTGTAGGCGCAGAATCCCCAGACGAGGCCGCCCACGAGGGGGCCGATCGCATCGTCGAGCACCTGTCGCAGGTACCACCACATCGCCCATGCGCTGGCGACGAGCGAGGCGACCAACACGACGTTGTAGCAGAGGACCGGATCGCGCCAGATCGCGTACACCGGCGAGACGAGCGCTGCCTGCACGAGCAGGTGATCCGTGAATGCGAGGGTCTGTCGTGCCGGATGGAAGATCGGCGCGTCGAACACCGCACCGTTCACCCACGACGAGGGCGCCGCGAGCAGCTTCTGGAGATCCCACCCGAGCGTGAAGAGATTGAGGAAGGGGTCGCCGGCGCCGAGTGGTGCGCCCAGGAGCGCGCGCGGATGGCGGGCCAGCGGCCATGTGGCCACCACTGCCGCAATAGCGAAGCACGCGAGCGCCACTAGACGCTCGCGCCAACTCGCGCGCCCTGACTCAGGCGTCGAGCTGACGCTGGATGAGGGCATGGACCACTTTCGGATTCGCGGTGCCGCGCGTCAACTTCATCACCTGTCCGACCAGCGCCCCGATCGCCTGTACGCGACCCGCGCGATAGCTCGCCACGGCATCGGGGTTGGCGGCGAGCACCTCCGTCACGTGCGCCAGCAGCGCCGCTTCGTCGCCCACCTGCGTCAGTCCCTCGCGCTCGACGATGGCCGGTGCCGGCTCGCCCGTGCGCCACATCGTCTCGAACACCTGCTTGGCGGCGGGTGTCCCGATGGTGCCGGCATCGACGAGGCGCAGCAGTTCGGCGAGTGCGGCGGGCGTCACAGGTGCGTCGGCGATGGAGGAATCCGCGTCCTTCAGCATGCGCAGCAGATCGCCCATCACCCAGTTGGAAGCGAGCTTGGCCGGCACCTGCGCGGCGACCTGCTCGAAGTACGCCGCCACGTCGACGTCCTGCGTGAGCACCCCGGCATCATAGGCAGGCAGGCCGTACTGCGAGACGAAGCGCGCACGACGTGCGGCCGGGAGTTCGGGCAGCGACGCCCGGATGCGGTCCACCTGCCCCGGCGCGAGCACGAGCAGCGGCAGATCCGGCTCGGGGAAGTAGCGATAGTCGTGCGCTTCCTCCTTGCTGCGCATCGAGAACGTGCGTCCCGTGTCTGGGTCGAACAGGCGCGTCTCCTGCACGACGGTGCCGCCCTCGGACACCAGTGCCGACTGTCGCGCGATCTCGTAGTCGATCGCCTTCTGGAGGTAGCGGAACGAATTGACGTTCTTGACCTCGACTTTCGTGCCCAACGCCTCCTGCCCCACGGGACGCACCGACACGTTGGCGTCGCAGCGCAGGCTGCCCTCCTCGAGGTTGCCGTCGTTGACGTCGATCGCCACGAGCACGTCGCGAATCGCCGTGAAGTACGCCGCAGCCGCGGCGGCGTCACGGAGATCGGGTTCCGAGACGATCTCGATGAGCGGCGTCCCGGCGCGATTCAGGTCGATACCAGTGAGCGACGGGTCACCGGTGCCTTCGTGGAGCGACTTGCCGGCGTCTTCTTCCATGTGGATGCGGGTGATGCCCACATGGACGGCCTGTCCGTCGACGTCGAGCTCCACGTGCCCGCCCGTCGCGATCGGCCTGTCGTACTGCGAGATCTGGTAGCCCTTCGGGAGGTCGGGGTAGAAGTAGTTCTTGCGCGCGAACTCCGAGACCTCGTGCACGGTGCAGCCGAGCGCCACGGCCGCCGCAATCGCCTTGTCCACCGCTGCCGCATTGAGCACGGGCAGCGCGCCGGGCAGCCCGAGGCACACAGGACAGGTATGCGTGTTCGGCGGATCGCCGAACGAGGGCGTGCAGCCGCAGAAGATCTTGGTGTGGGTCTGGAGTTGAGCGTGCACCTCGAGTCCGATCACGGCCTCGAAACGCACGGACGCAGGTGTCGCCGGCACGCAGGGATTGTACGGGAATGCCGAATGCCGCGATGCCGAGAGTGCCGAATTCCGGTTGCCGGTTGCCCGGTGCCGGTTGCCGGGTCAACCGACGCCGATCCCCGGCAGGCGCGTGAAGGCGCGAACGATGTCCGGGTCGAACTGGGTGCCGCTGCCGCGCACGAGTTCGCTGATGGCCTGCTCGTGGTTGAGGGCATCGCGAAACGGCCGTGGCGACCGCATCGCATCGTACGAATCGGCAACGGCCAGCACGCGGCTCGTCATCGGGATCTCGTCGCCCGCGAGCTGTCGCGGATAACCGCCACCCGCGTACTCCTCGAATCGCGACCTGACAATCACCGCCGCGGGCCGCAGCCCGGGCAGCGCGTCGAGGATCGACGCTCCGAGGTCCGGCACGCGACGCCACAACGCGCGTTCCTCGGCCGTCAATTCGCCCGTCTTTCCGAGCAGCCCGTCCGGCAACACCAGGCGACCGAGCTCGTGCAGCAGCGCGGCCTGGGCCAGAACGTCGATCTGCCCATCCGGCACGCGCACCATGGTGGCGAGCGCGACAGCGAGCTGCCGCACGCGGTAACTGTGCTCCCGCCAGACGTCGCTGCGGAACGCCACGAGATCGAGCGCCGCTTCGACCTGCCTCGTCGTGTCGACATGCAGTTGCGACAAGGCGGCGACGAGTCTCCCATGCCGGGCCCCGAGTTCCGTCGCACGCTGCTCACGCAGCAGCCTGTCGGCGCGTCGCAACCGGTGCTGACGCATGCCGTTCTCCAGCGCACGTGACAGGCTGCGCTGATCGAACGGCTTCAGCAGGTAATCCACCACGCCGTGCTGAAGTCCTCGCAGCGCCCAATCCACGTCGTGGACGCCCGTCACGAGCACGACGGCCACGTCGGGGTGGTGCTGCTCGATGTGCTCGACAAACCAGAATCCATCCCGCTGCGGCATCTGCACATCGCAGAGCGCGACGGCCACGGTGTGCGAGTCTGCCACCGCCAGTGCCTCCTCGGCACCGCTCACCGACAGGGGCAGGCAGCCATCGGCTTCCACCCACGCCGTCAGTACCTCCCGCACGTCCTCGTCATCGTCGATCACGAGCACGCGCGCGGCGTGCTCGGGCCGAGGACTGACGGCAATCCCGCTGAAGTCGAACTCGCTCGGCGTGCTCATGCCGCCCCCTGCCCGCGCCGCGCGATCGTGACGCCGAGATCGAGGCGTTCGAGCTTCCGGTACAACGCCCGCCGGCTCACACCCAGCAGCAGCGCCGCCTTCTTCTTGTTGCCGTTGGCGCGCTGCAATGCGCGCATGATGTGCTCGCGCTCGACGGCCGACAGCGGACCGACGTCATCGGCCACGCCGCGCGCCCTGTCGATCGTCGCCAGCACGCTACGCTCGACGGGCAGACTCGCTGCCGCGCGAGGCGCGGGGAGGCTCGCGCGCACGTCGAGCTCGCCGACCAGACGCCCTTCGGCCATGAGGCAGGCCCGCTCGATCACGTTGCGCAGTTCGCGCACGTTGCCAGGCCAGTCGGCTTCACGCAACAGCCGTTCCGCACCGGAGGTCAGTCCCGTCAGTGACTTGGCCAGCCGCGTCGCCGTGGCGCGCATGAAGGCGTTGGCCAGGTACACGATATCGTCGCGGCGATCGCGCAGCGCGGGTACGTGGATGTCGACGACATTGAGTCGATAGAACAGATCGCGCCTGAAGCGGCCGGCGTCGCACTCCACCTCGAGATCGCGATTGGTCGCCGCGATCACCTGCACGTCGACCTTGCGAGGCTCGAGCGATCCGACGCGATGCACCTCGCCGAACTCGATCGCGCGCAGGAGCTTCGCCTGAACGCCGGGCGGCAGCTCACCCACCTCGTCGAGGAACAGCGTGCCGCCATCGGCCAGCTCGAACAGCCCCGGCTTGGCGTCGGTGGCGCCCGTGAACGCCCCGCGCATGTGCCCGAACAGCTCACTCTCGAACAGCGTCTCGACGACGGCCGAGCAGTTGATGACGACGAAGCGTCGCTCGGCGCGGGGGCCGAGCTGGTGCAGGGCGCGCGCGACGAGTTCCTTCCCGGTTCCCGTCTCACCACTCACGAGCGCCGTGCGCACGTGCGGAGCCACGGTGCGCAGTGTGCGGAACAGACGCTGCATCGGGACCGACCGTCCGATCATGCCGTGGAACGACACGCCCGGTGAGCGTTCGGCAGGAAACAGACGTACGCGCCGCCGCAGGGCATCGTCGTAGCGCTCCGTCAGGAGCGCGCACATCTTCTCGGCGTCCAGCGGCTCGCGCAGATAGTCGTGGACGCCCAGCCGGATGGCGGCCACCGCGGATTCGACGGACGCGCGCGAAGTGACGAGCACCGTCGGGAGGTCGGGCGCCTCGTCGCGGACGCTCCTGACGAGCGTGAGGCCTTCCATGTCGGTGACGTCCAGCGAGGCCAGGAGCATGTCTGGCGTTCGCTGGCGGAATGCGGCCAGTCCTTCCCCGCCGCTGTCGCACACATGCACGAGAAACCCCGCACGGGCCGCCGCGTCGAGCACCAGGGTCCGTGTCGGACTCGGGGGATGGATGACAAGCAGGGCGGGCGTGCTCATGACTCCTTCCCCCAATCGACAGTCGTCCCGCGCGCCTTGAACCAAAGCGCACACCCGCGCGCAGACGTGCGCAGGAGACGGACACCGACATTCCGCCATCTCCGGAGCTACCATCACCGCCGATGGCGTTGCGATTCGTGCGGGTTCTGGTGGTGGCGTCGACGGTCGTGGTCGCGGGGACGGGGGGGCTGGGGTGTGCGGCTCGGTCGCGGCCCGTGGCGCGGCAGCCCCCACCCGAGCCGGGGCCGCCGGTGTCGGAGCCTGCACCGACACCCACTCCACCGCCCGTACCACCCGCGCCGGTGCCCCGTGCGCCGCAGCCGGCGGGGATCGTGCTGCGCGTCGAGACCGGGCCCCACGGGAGCGGAGTTGTCGAAGCGGTCGACATCGACACGTACGTGCGCGACGTGGTGGTGGGCGAACTGTCGGTCTCCTCGCGCGACGGGGCGCTCGCGACATCGGCCTACGAGGCGCAGGCCATCGTCGCGCGCACGTATGCCTTGTCGGTGCGCGGGCGGCATGCCGCGGACGGCTTCGACGTCTGCTCCACCACGCATTGCCAGGTGTATGCGCGGGACCAGTGGCGGCGGAGTCGCTGGGCGGCCGAGATCGACGCCGCGGTACGGCGTACGAGCGGCCGCTACCTGGCCGTGGAGTCCGGCAGGCCGATCGAAGCCGTGTTCCACGCGCACTGCGGCGGACACACGAGCGCTGCCGCGGAAGTCTGGCGCGGCGTGGGTGCGGCGTACCTGCAGGGCGTCGACGATCCGTACTGCGTGCGCGAACAGCCGGCGCCCTGGTCCGTCACGCTGGACCTGGAGGACGTGCGCACCGCCCTGAACCGGCAGCCGCGCACGGCCGTGGGCGACAGACTCGACGGCGTCCAGGTCCTGCGGCGCGACGCGGGCGGTCGCGTGGTGGAAGTGGCGGTCTCCGGCTCGCGCGCACCCGTCATGACCGGCGAGGACTTCAGGCGCGCCGTGATGGCGGCGCAGGGTCCGCGCAGCATCAGGAGCACGCGATTCGAGGTGACGCGCACCGGCCACCAGCTCCGGTTCGTCGGTCAGGGGTCGGGCCACGGCGTCGGGCTGTGCCAGATCGGACTCCTGGGCCGCCTGCGCGCCGGCCAATCGGTCGAGGCCGCCCTGCTCGCCTACTACCCCGGCGCCCGCCTTGTCAGCCCCGGCACCTGACCGCCCCCCATCAGAACGTGCTGCCGGACTCTGTCCGGCAGTCAGTGATCTCCACCCGCCGGACAAGGCCGGCGGCTACACCTTTCCGCGGTGGCGCCAGCCAGGGCGGCTCTCGAGATGTAGGGGCGACGGCATGCCTCGCCCCTACGCTCACTCAGAAGATCGTTTGCAGCTCGCTGAATCGCTCGACGCGGCGGGTGCGCGCGTCGTCGGGGGGTGGCAACTCGCCGAGTTCGAGTTCCCACGTGGCCGCGTGGGGGACGAACACGGTGCCGAATCCCGCCGCACGGGCGGGCAGGATGTCGGACTTCGGGCTGTTGCCGATCATCCAGGCCGTCTCCGGACGCGCGCCGAGCCGACGCGCAGCATCGCGATAGGCGTTCTCGTCCTTCTCGCGCACCACGTCCACCTGGTGGAAGTGCTCGCGGAGTCCCGATCGCACCACCTTGTCCCACTGCTCGTCGTGATTGCCCTTGGTGAACAGCACGAGCCGATGACGCCGGCCGAGATATGCGAGCGTGTCGCCGACGTCGGGCAACAGTTCGAGACGCTTGCGACGCAGCGCCGCCACCTCGGCACGCAGGAACGGCCGCAGTTGGTGAAGTGTTCCGTCCACTCCAACGTGATCGCAGAGCACTTCGAGCGACAGCCCGAAATTGAGCGCGCCATAGCCGTGCGCGCGCGTGCGCTGGCGCTCGATGGCCAGCAGTGCCTCACGCGTGCGATCGGGCTGCACCCCGTAGGCCGACAATCGCGTCGCGGTGCGCGCGATCACCGAGTCGAAGTGGACGTTGTTCTCCCAGAGCGTGTCGTCGGCGTCGACAAAGAGCGTCAGGCCCGGCTGCACGCGACCTCCGGCGTGGGATGCGCCGTCACGACGTCATGGCGTAGACGGCGATGTTGGCGGCAAACTTCGTGTTGTCCTCGCGGCGGAAGCGCTTGTTCTTCCAGTCGTAGTCCCATTCGCAGCCGTAATCCTTGTTGCTGTACAACACGCCGAGCCGTCCCTGGTGCTCTATTCCGCGCAGGTAGTCGTGGATCATGTCGTCGCCGAAGCCATTCAGCTCGTGCGACGTCGTGGGTGGCGTGGCGAACGTGAAGAAGCACCGGTAGAGCGGATGCGACGCCGGCAACTTCGGCATCGCCCCGGCCTTGCCGAACGTGGTCGCCATCTCCTGCTCGAAACTGCGCGCGTAGAGCCCGTCGATGTCGTGGTTGCAGTCGTCCGAGAACAGGAGACCGCCCTGCTCGACGTACGTTCGCAGGCCCCGTCGCTCGCGCTCGCTGAACCGCACGAGCAGGTGTCCGGTCATGAACAGGAACGGAAATGCCGGCAGATCCGTCGCGTCGGCCGTGATGACGACCTCGTCCCGATAGACGGGGATGTTCGTGTAGGTGAGCACCGCATCGAGGACGTTGGCGGCGACCTTGGGGTTGTAGTCCCAGTCGCCCGACGAGTAGCGCAACCGCGCGAAGACGAACTCCGAGGCCCGGGGCTGTGCCTGCGCCGCCGTCGAGGCCAGGCACGCCGCTCCGGCCGACGCGACGGCCCCTCGCACGAACCGACGACGACTCACCCGCACACTGGCAATTGTAAATCGCCATGCGGCCGTAGTAGCGTGAAGGGCATCATGCCTCCGGCCGTAAACACGCCCGCCCCCGCCAGGCGTACCCATTCATGGCAGCCGTGACGCCTGCCGATGCGGCCCTTGCGGGCGCGTCCGCCGACGTCGACATCGCCGCGGTGGTCAAGGCGCATCTGCTCGCCGACGAGGGCGCGGCCGCCCGTGACTTGTACGGCGAACTCGTGCGCCGGCACCAGCGGAAGGCCACGCGGATCGCCTTGTACTACCTGCGCGAGTCGGCCGAAGCCGACGAGGCCGTGCAGGACGCCTTCGTGAAGGCGTACACGCACCTGCGCGACTTCGAGTACGGCCGGTCGTTCGAGGTGTGGTTCACGCGCATCCTCGTCAACACGTGCCTGGATCGCGTGAAGGCCCGTGGGCGGCGGGCCCGCTGGATGATTGCCGCCGACGACCTCGGCGATGCGAGCCCGCTCGAGCGCGTCTCGGTGCCGCGGGAATCGACGCCCGAGGCCCTTGCGCTCAGGCGCGAACGCGGGGCCCGGTTGCTGGACGCGATCGAACGCCTGCCGGAGCGGCAGCGAACGGTGGTGTTGATGAGCCAGATCGAAGGCGCATCGACGCGAGAAGTGAGCGAGATGACAGGCTTGCGGGAGACGACGATTCGGGTACACCTGTTCAGGGCGCTGCGACGCTTGCGTCTGCTGCTGGCCGACGATCCGGCCTTTCGCGCCGCACCGCTCGAGGATTGAGACGCCACACGATGTTCATGCTGCACACGCGCTGGTTCGGGCCGTGGGCCCTGCCCCACCTCAGCGACGAGTCGCTCGTCGAACTCCACACCCTGCTCGTCTCCGGCGAGCAGGCCGTGGCGGCGCGCTATCTTCGGCACCTGAAACAGTGCGACGACTGCGCGCGCCGCTTCGACGCGCTGCGCGAGGACGCGGCCGCCTTGCGCCACGACGTGGCGACCAGCGTGGAGGCGCTCATCACGCCGGCACGGCTCGATCGCCAGTTCGACGTCATCATGCGTCGTCTCGAAGGGCACTCGGGACGCCTGCTGGCGTTCCCGCGCGCGGCGCGCCGCACGGCGCCCGTGCAACCGCTCCGCCGGTGGCTCGCGATGGCGGCGGCGGCCGGCCTGCTCGTCGGCATCGGCGCGGGTCGCCTCATGGGCCCGGTCAAGGCCGACCCGGCGGCCCTCTGGCGCGCGCGCACCGACGCCGTACGTCCCGTGCCGTCGACCCTCTCGCAGGAGACCGACGAGCAGATGCTCGTGGAGATCGATGCGGCCATCGCGCGGAGCCGATCCAAGGAGTTCCGTGTGCTCGACCAACTCACTCCTCGAGCCTCGGACATCCGCGCCAGGCCGACGCGGTAGACCGCGGGAGCCGGTCGAGAGGCCAAGACCGTATACTGATGTGTGGTGCCGCCACTCATCTTCCGCAAGGGACTCGACCTCAAGGACGCCGTCAAGGGCGATCTCGCCCGTGATTACCACAGCGACGTCGTCGAGCGGATCCGCGGAAACGACTTCCGGTTCGACGAGGGTCGGCTCACCATCCACCTGGCGCGTGAGTTCGGGTTCTGCTACGGCGTGGACCGCGCCGTGGACTACGCCTACCAGGCGCGCAAGCGGTTCGCCGACCAGCGCGTCTACCTGACGGGCGAAATCATCCACAACCCGCACGTCAACGAGAAGCTGCGCGCGGCGGGCATCAGGTTCCTGAGCGATCCCGGCGAGCCGGAGACGCCGCTCGGCGACGGCGACGTGGTGATCATCCCCGCGTTCGGCGTCACCGTCCACGAACTCGCCCGGCTGCAGGATCTCGGCTGCGCGCTCGTGGACACCACCTGCGGGTCCGTGCTCAACGTCTGGAAGAACGTCACCCGGTACGCGCGTGAAGGCGTCACGGCCGTCATTCACGGCAAGGTGAAGCACGAGGAGACGCAGGCCACGGCCAGCCAGGCGCTCAAGACGGCCGGCGGGCGCTATCTGGTGGTCCTCGACAAGGTCGAGGCCGCCGACGTCTGCCGGTACATCCGCGAGGGCGGTGACAGCCACGCCTTCATGGCGCAGTTCGGCCACGCCGTCTCGGCGGGGTTCGATCCCGAGCGCGACCTGGGGCACATCGGTCTGGCCAACCAGACGACGATGCTGATGACCGAATCGCTGGAGATCGCCGAGATGCTGCGACAGGCGATGGCCGACAGGTACGGGGAGGCCGCGCTGGCCGACAGGTTCCGCCCGTTCGACACGATCTGCAGCGCCACGCAGGAGCGGCAGGACGCCGTGCTGGCGCTCCTCGACAACGAGCCGCTCGACCTGATGCTGGTGGTGGGCGGCTACAACAGCAGCAACACGTGCAATCTGGCGCGCATCTGCGCCGATCGCGTGCCGACGTTCCACATCGCCGACGTCGACCGACTGGAGACCCCGGACCGCATCCGCCATCGTCCCGTACCGCCGTCCGACCAGCCGACGGCCAAGCTGCCCGAGACCGTCTCGCACGACTGGCTCCCGCGGTCGGGAGTGGTGCGCGTGGGGCTCACGGCGGGGGCCTCGACGCCCAACAACATCATCGGCATGGTGGTGGAACGCCTCTCCGCGTTCACCGCCGGCACATCGCGGTAAACAGGCGTCGAGGGGCAACCGTACCCGGAGGACGGGGAAGGTGTGTTCATGAACAAGGTGGTGACAGCAATCGCAGGGGCGTTGATCGTGGCCCTGAGCCTGGCTCCGGTCCACGGCGGCCAGGCGCAGGGTCAGGCTCCACGGCCGTCCAAGTGGTGGCTGGACCCGGTCTGCAGGATGCGGGTCGGGTTGAGCGACGCGCAGACGGCGGACCTCGACAAGGTGTTCCTCTCGGTACGCGACGAGCTGCGCGCCGAGAAGGCGGAACTGGAGAAGCGGGAAGCGGCCCTGTCGCGGCTGCTCGGCGAGTCCAACGAGGACGAAGCCGTGGTGGTGCGCACCATCGATCGCGTGGAGGCGGCGCGCAGCGCGCTGTCCAAGACGCGCACGCTGATGCTCTACCGCATGCACCGGCTCCTGACGCCCGAACAACGCCGCAAGCTCGAGGCGTACGAGCAGTCGCGTGCGGCGGGGACCGCGCCACACCCGTCAACGCAGCAACGGTAGGAGGTTCCGGCCCCCGGCGGGCTGGTCGGCTGGTCCGCGGACCGGCAGGAGGATCGTTCGTGAGATCGACTGTGTATCTGGTGCCGGCCGTCGTGGCGGCCCTGACCCTGGCGCCCGTCCCTGCACTCGCGCAAGCCAACGCCCCGACAGTGAGCGAGGCGCGCGTCGCCGAGTTGCTGCGCGCCGTGGGGGCCAATCAGGCACCTGCCACGTCCGGTGTGCAGTCCCCGTCGGCCGCGCCGACGCCGACGACCGATCCCGCGGCGATGGCGCTGCGGATCGAGGACGCCGTCGCGATGGCGCTGGAGAAGAACCTCGACATCGCCGTGGAGCGGCTGAACCCCGTGGCCATGGATCTGAGCCTCAAGGCCATCCAGGCCAACTTCAACCCGGTGGCCTCGTCGACGCTCGGCCTCAACAGCACGTATCAGCTGCCGACCAGTCAGCTCATCGGCGGTGACCGCGTGAAGAACGACCAGATCACGTGGAACTTCGGCGTGAACCAGTCGCTCCCGTGGCTCGGCACCCAGTACTCGGTGGCGTTCAACAACCGGCGGCAGGACAACAACAACACGTTCGTCACGTTCAACCCGCAGTACAACTCCACATTCACCGCCCAGATCGTCCAGCCGCTGCTGCGTGGGCGCGAGACGGACAACACGCGCACACAGCTCGTTGTCACGCGCATCAACCGCGAACTGTCGGACGTCCAGCTCCGCACCACCGTCACCAACACCCTCGCGTCGGTCCGCAACGCCTACTGGGATCTCGTCTTCGCCATAGAGGTTGTCGAAACGGCTCGCCGATCACTCGCGCTGGCGCAGAGTCTGGTCGAGGACAACAAGGTGCGCGTGGAGGTCGGGACGCTGGCTCCCATCGACGTCGTCCAGGCCGAAGCGGAAGCCGCAGCACGTAAGCAATCGCTCGCGCAGCTCGAGGCGCAGGCACGCACCGCCGACCTCACGCTCAAGCAACTCATCGTCTCGGGGACGAGCGACCCGGTCTGGAACGTGCGCATCAATCCTGTCGATCGCCCCACGATGACCGAGCAGCCCGCTCCGCTCGAGGAGGCGCTGCGCAACGCGCTGTCGGCCCGTACGGACCTCACCCAGCGCCGCCGCAACCTCGAGATCACCGACGCGAACATGGCCCTGCTGAAGAACCAGGCCGGGCCGCAGGCCAACCTCGTGGCCAACTACGGCGGGCAGGGTATCGGCGGCGATCGCTTCGGCACCATCCCGGGCACCAGCGACCGTGGCGTCACCGAGTCAGGCGGGTATGTCGACGCGCTCGACCTCATGTTGCGCCGCCGCTATCCGACATGGAGTGCCCAGGTCGTCGTGTCGCTGCCGCTCGGCCCGAATCCGCAGTCGGTCCAGTACGCACGGGCGAAGATCACGCGTGAGCAGGCCCTGACGGAAATCCAGGGTCTGGAACTGCGGATTGCGTCGGACGTGACCAACGCACGTCTTCAGGTGGAGTCCAACCGCGAACGCGTCGACTCGGCGCGCGTCGCACGCGATCTCTCGCAGCGGCGTCTCGAAGCGGAACAGAGCAAGTTCGACGTCGGGCTGTCCACCAACTTCCTCGTGGTGCAGGCCCAGCGCGACCTCCTGACCGCCGAGAACACGCTGCTGCGCGCCGAACTCGACTACCAGCAGTCGCTCGTGACCTTCGAGCGCGTCCAGCTCACGTCAGGTGGTGGCATCACGATCAACACCAACGCCAACGCCGGCACGGGTACAGGCGCTGCCACCGGCACCGGGACGGGCACCGGCCAGGCCGGCGGTCAGGGTACCGGCACCGGTCAGGGCCAGCAGTAGCCGCCGCCAGGGTGACCGCCCGTCGGGCAGGGCATCCACACGGGGTGCCCCGACCTCTCGCTTGCGATCGCCGTGCGTAGGGGCGGCCCTTACCCGCCCGCCGGCGCCGTGTCGCAGCGGAGAGGGTGGCCGTCCGTCGCGCCCTGAGCCGTGGGCATCACATCAGCGCGTTGAACACCAGCTTGTACGTGCCGTGCGTCTGCGCGCGGTTCTGCGGACGGAAGCCGATCATGACGACACGGCCCTTGCCGTGCGAGACGGCGACGGCCGCGGCCTTGCGCGCGATGACCTGCTCGCCGAGAAGCCAGCCGCTCTGGAGAATGTCGCGGTCGACATAGGTGGCCAGGACAGCGATGTCCTGGCTGCGGTCCGTGGACGTGATCTCGAACACCTGGCTGCCTGGCATGAACAGCGCCAACCCCTCCGCCGGCATGCCGTACACAAGCGGATTGTCGTTGGCATAGCGCACCCGCAGCGTGGATCCCGGCGACCAGAACGTCCTGGACGGCAGCCCCGCCACCACATTCCGCACCGGAAGGCTGAATCGCTGCACGGGCAGGTCGGCCGCCTGCGCGAACGTCACCAGCGTGCCGCCGGCGTGCACGAACGCCTCGAGCGCCTTCACGCCTTCGGCACCGAACCCGCTGCGATACTCCTCCGGCACATCACGCTGAGGCCCACCGCCGCCGGCACCGCCGCGACCACCGCCCTGCGGCGCGTCACCGGTCATCGCGGCAACCGAATCGGCAGGCAGCACGATGACGTCGAACTTCGCGTCGAGCCCGCCGGCTTTCAGATCCGCGTCACGCACCGTGGTGAACGGTACGTCGAACTGCTCGAAGAACAGGCGCGTCCAGCCCTCGTCCATGTTGCCGCCGCGGTACCGCTGGAAAAGACCGATGCGCGGTGCCGTCAGCCTGGTGGCCGACGTCGGCACGGGGCCCGCCGCCGCCTTGAAGTCCACGCCGGCCTGCGTCGCGATGGCCCGCACGTCACCGGCGCCCACGAGGAAATCGCCCACGCGCACACTGCCGTCAGCGGTCGCCTCCGTCGCACGCGAGACCGCAATGCCCTTGCCGAGCAGCAGGAACGCCGCGCGGTAGCTGTCGTTCAGCCGCCCGTCGAGGACGTACCCGTTCGGTGCGGACGCCGCCACGGTCGCCGACGGCGTCAACGCCGCGGTGACCTTCTTCAGCAACGCCGCCGGGATGGGCTCGCCGACCGGGTCGCTCTTCACGCCCATGAACTCGCCGAACGTGTCGGTGGACATGTCGTACGGCCGGATCGGATCGCCATTGCTGTCGCGCGTGTAGGTGTTGTCGGGATAGAACGTGCGCCCGAGCATCCAGCGCACGAGACCCTGCTTGGGCTGCGCCATCGACACGACGAACGAGCCGGGCCCGTAGGCTCGCCCATCCACGATCACCTGCCCTGTCGTCTCGTGGACGTCGACGCCGGACGCCATCAGCATGTTCACGAGCTTCCGCACCGTGAGCGGATCGTGCTGCCCCGCCGCGAGCACGTAGGCCTTCACGGGTCCGGCCTTCCCGCGTTCGGTCTGACGCGACGCCTTCAGGTACATGTTCCGCAGCACCGTCTCGCGATTGCGCGCCGCGAGGTCGACGGTGGCCCATGCCGCGATCTTCTGCTGCTCCACGATGTCGCGCACGCGCCACCAGCCGCCGGGCCAGAGGCTCGGCATCGTGGTCTGCGGCGCGTACTCGGGCAGGTTGCGGGGGCCACCGCGCAGCTGATCGGGGTGCAGGAACATCGGCGTCGCAAGACGCGCACTCGCCGATTCGGTCAACATCCCGGCGATGTTGTGGAACGGCGTGATCCAGTGGAACCCCATGTGGCCCCACCCCGAGTACACGGCGGCACCCACGACGCCCGTCTTCCCCGCGGCCTCGAGCTGCGTGCCCATGTGCGCGCCCCACCACGTCATCTCGCGCCACACGAGCGGATCGCCGTCGGGGCGAATCGGCTCGGCATAGGGCGGGATGTAGAGCCGCGCATTGGTCGCGCCCATCTGGTGATGGTCGACGTAGGCCTGCGGCAGCCACTCGCGATACAGGATCTTCGCGAGGTTGCGCGACTCGGGCAGGTTGAGCGCGAACCCGTCGCGGTTGTTGTCGTGCCCCGCGTACTTCTGGTACAGCCACGGCAGGCCCGTCGCTTCGTACTCGGTGCCGACGTACTTCATGTACCAGTCGGCGATCATCTGCGTCCCGTCGGGATTGATCGACGGCACGACGATGCTCACCACCTGATCGCGCATGCGCGCGGCTTCCTCGTCGTTGCGCGTGAGGCTGTCGTGGACGAACTCGGCAGCCGTCTGCGAGGCTGCCACTTCACTCGAGTGCAGCGCGAACGTCTGGATGACGACGGCGCGGCCGTCCTTGATGGCACGCTCGACGTCTGCCTGACTCGCGGCGCGCGGGTCGGCCAGCGTGGCGTTCAACTGTCGCAACGCGTCGAGTTTCGCGAGATTGGCCGGCGACGAGATGAAGAGCGCGATGTACGGCCGCCCTTCGCTCGTCGATCCGAGCTCGACGACCTTCACGCGATCGGACGCCTTCGCGAGCGTCCTGTAGTACTCGAGCAGGCGATCCCAGTTGGCGAGCTTGCGATCGGCACCCATGCGATACCCGAAGAACTGCTCGGGCGTGGGCAGCGTCGCGGGCGTCTGCGCGTGCAGCGACGGCAGGATGGAAGACGGCGCGATCGCGTCCCCCGCCCCCGCCACAAGAGTCAGGGCCATGGCGCTCGACAGCGCACGACTGGTGAAACGAGAGGGAAACATGGCGCGAATTGTATCCGCGCCGTGCGTCGCCGCCTACGAGAACGACGGTAATGCCGCGAGGAGCTGCTCGACCGATTGGCCAGACACGGGGTCGACCCAATCACCGGCCACGTCGGCCAGCGGCCGCAGCACGAACAGGCGATCCCTGAAGCGGGCGTGCGGCACCTGCAGACCGGGCTCGTCGATGATGAAATCGCCGTACAGGATCAGGTCGAGATCCAGCGTGCGCGGGGCGTCGGGAAACGGACGCTCGCGTCCGGCGGCGTCCTCGATGGCGTGAAGCGCGGCGAGCAGGGCGCGCGGACTCAGGATTGTGCTGCCCACGACGACTTCGTTGAGGAATTCCGGGGCGTCTGCCGGCCCGCCGACAGACGCCGTCTCGTAGCGCGCCGACGTCACGGCGCCGTTCAACAGCGACGCGAGTCGGTCTTCGGCCTCGTCCAGATGCGCGTCGCGATCGCCGAGGCTGCTCCCGAGCGCAATCGCGACAGGAACGCGCGCTACTCCACCCACCGCACGGGCAGCACGCCGTCGCCGGTGCTCGCGCCGGCCATCCGGCGGCCGAGCAGGTCGTCACGCCCCTGCAGCGCCAGATCGAAGAAGCGCAGGTGCTCGCGCATCTCGCCGAGCATCAGCGTGAGCATGGTGCGGTGGCGCGCGTTGGAGACCCCGGCGACCTTCGGCGTCCACTTCTCGATGAACGCCTTCTGCTGCCGCGCATCGTCGTCGAGCACGGCCGTCTCGCGCGACTTGCCCTTGCCGGCCGGGACAGCCAGCGCGGAGATTGACATGTCCGCCGTGCCGCCGAGATCGGCGATGGCGTTGCGCACCCACTGGAGGTGGTGCTCCTCGCGCCCGACCACGTACTGGTACGTGTTGTTGAACTCGTAGTCGGCGATGGCCTGCGCGCCCTTGATGTGGCGATCGAAGAGGGCGAGGCGGTCGCGATGGAGCTCCTGCAACAGCGTCAGGGTGGCCGAGGGCGTCACTTCTGTTTCTCCTTGCAGGTGATGCACGAGCGCGTCCAGGGAATCGCCCGGAGACGTGCGGCGGAGATGAACTCGCCGCAGTCCTTGCAGATGCCGTAGGTGCCGCGATCGATGCGCTCGAGCGCCTCCTCGATCGCCTGGAGGATCTTGGCGTCCGTGGAGCGCAGCTTCAGCGCGATGTGGACCTCGTTGATCCCGTCGGCCTGGTCGGCCATGTCGCCCTGACGGCTGTTGCCCATCATGGATCCAATGGGCTTGAGACCCTCACCGGAGAGCAGTTCGCGCTGCTTCTTCAGGAGAGCGTCCTGGAATTCCGTCGTGTCCACTCTGAGCTACTCCCTCCGGCCGCGTTCGCGGCAGGTGACAATCAGGAAATGGTAGCACCAGCGGCCGGTGCCGGAGCTATTCGGCCCGAAGGACGGCCAGCGGCCGTCGGCGCACCACGTCGAGGCTTGCCAGGATGCCCACCACGCCGACCAGGACAGCTGCGAGCACGATGCCCGACACCACGGTGACCGGCGACGGGCGCCACGCCATGTCGAACAGGTACCGACACACCGCCCAACTCAGGGCCAGGGCGCCCATCGCCCCCACGAGACCGCCGAGCGCTCCCAGTCCGACGTATTCGAGCGCCACCATCACGGAGATGGTCCGGGGCGTGGCCCCGAGCGTCTTCAGGATGGCCGACTCGTAGAGGCGCTGGAAACGCGTCATCGCCACGGACCCGATGACGATGAGAATGCCGCTCACGAGCGCGAGCCCTCCGACGGCGCTGATGGCCAGCGTGACGTTCGACAGCACGCCCTGCGCCGTCTTCACCACCTCGCGCACATCCACCGCCGACACGTTGGCATGCGCCGCCACCAGATCGCGCTGGAGGCGCGCGCGGCCTTCTGGTGTCTCGGGACCGCGCAGCACACCCATGAACCCGTGCGGCGCCTTGTCCAGCGTGCCCGGGCGGAACACGAACATGAAGCCGCCGGAGCGCACGTCGTTCCAGTCCACGTCACGGATGGACGTCACGCGCGCCTCGATCGCGCGCCCGAGGACGTCGAACCTGATGACGTCGCCCATCTGCAGTCCCGCGTTGCGGCGCAGCGACTCCTCGATCGAGACCTCCGCCATCCCATCGGACGCGTCGGGCCAGAACCGCCCGTCGAGCAGCGTCTCGTTGTCCGCGAGTCCCTCGCGATAGGTGACCACGAACTCACGACCGAGCCCCTGCCGTCCCTGCACGCCTTCGAGCGTATCGACATCGGCGTCGGCCCCGCGGATGCCCGTGACGCGTGCCCGAAGGACCGGAATCAGGCGCAGGCCGCTCGCCCCGTCCGTCGCGGCGACGACGCGTTCAACGTCCGCGACCTGATCGGCCTGCACGTCGAGCAGGAACATGTCGGGCGCGTCGGGACGGAGATCGAACGCGAACTGATCGACGAGCGTGCTCTGCACCAGACGCACACCGAGGATGAAGAACGTGCCGAGACCGACGGCGAGCAGGATGACGCGCGTCTGGTTGCCCGGCCTGGCCAGGCTGAGCACGGCGTGCCGCAGCGCGAACACGCGCGTGTGCCGCAGTGGGCGCACCGCGCGCACCACGCTCGCCGCCGTCACGAACAAGACGGCCGTGATCGCCAGCAGGCCGGCCGACACGATGAGCCCGGCGCGCAGTGAGGCCGCCTGCCACGAGGCCACGAGCGCCAGCGCGATCCCGACGACCGCCACCGTCAGCCACTGCGTCCAGTCGATCCGCGCCAGGCGGCCGCCGAGCGACGTGCGGGCCGACTCGTCGCGCAACAGCCACAGCGGCCGCACGCGCCGCACCTCGAGCAGCGGGACGAGCGCGAACAGCAGCGAGACGAGCACGCCAACGGCCACGGCCTGCATCGAGGCATGCGGGGTGAGCCGCGCGTCGAGCGACTCGACGCCGAAGAGCCCGCCCGGCGTGAACCGCAGCGCGACGGCACCGAGCACGAGACCGAGCAGGCTGCCGATGAGACCAAGAGCCGTGACCTGCGCGAGATAGATGGCAAGAATCTGGCGGCTCGTCGCGCCGAGGCACTTCATCACCGCGATGCTGCGGATCCGCTGCCCGATGAAGACGCGCGTGACGCTCCACACGCCGATGCCGCCGAGCACCACCATGACGAAGCCGATGAGGCTCAGGTAGTTCTCGGCCACGCGCAGGTCCTCGCCCACGCGATCCTCGGTGGTCCGATACGAGCGCGCCGACACGAAGCTGCCCCTGAAGCGCTCGCGGATCCCGTCGACCAGCGGATCGATCCCGTTGTCGTCCATGCGCAGCAGGATGGCGAAGCGCGCGCGCGCGCCGTAGGCCAACAGGCCCGTCGCGTCGAGATCGGCGCGATCGATGATGATGCGCGGGCCGAGGCTGAACATGCCGGTCCGTCGACCCGGTTCCGTCTCGATCACGCCGCGAATGGTGAACGTCGACTCGCCGATCCGCACCTGGTCGCCCACCGACAGATCGAGCTGCACGAGGAGTTCGGGGCGCACGAGCACGCCGTGGTCATCGAGCAGCGCGTGATCGAACGTGAGGCCGTCGCGAAGGACGAGCGTGCCATACAGCGGATACCCGCGATCGACGGCCTGCAACTCCGCCATCCGCGCCACCGCACGCGACTCGTCGGCCGGCCGCACCATCGTCGCGAGCTCGACGGTCTCGACGCGTGCGCGCACCGGCGCACGGGCAAGTGCAGCGTCGACATCCGCTCGCGTGTCCTCGGGCCACGGGCGGTTGGTCGAGACCACGACGTCGGCAGCCGTCAACACGCGCGCTTCGCGCACGAGCGCCTCGCGCACGTTCTGGATCACCGACCTGAGCGCCGCGATCGCGCCGACGCCGATGGCCACACACAGGAAGAAGAACAGCAGGCGTCCCCACGCGGCCCGCAGTTCACGCCACACCATGCGCAGCGTGAACACGTCAGCGCACTCCCGCGGGCGCGTCGACCTGACGCTCGATGCGTTCGACAACCGCGCCGTCGCGCATCACGATCTGCACGTCGGCCTTCGCCGCCAGCTCGCGATCGTGCGTGACGAGTACCAGCGTGGTCTGCCGCGCGCGATTGACGTCGAACAGCAGGTCGATCACGTGCTGCCCGTTGTTCGAATCGAGGTTGCCCGTCGGCTCGTCGGCCAGCAGCACCTTCGGTTCGTTGGCCAGCGCGCGCGCGAGCGCCACGCGCTGTTGTTCGCCGCCGGAGAGCTGCGACGGGTAGTGATGCACACGCGCGTCGAGATCCACGTCGTGCAGCAGGCGCGTGGCGCGCTCGTGCGCATCGCGCACGCCGGCCAGTTCCATGGGCACGAGCACGTTCTCGAACGCCGTCAGCGACGGCATCAGGTGGAAGAACTGGAACACGAAGCCGATCAGCCGTCCACGCAGGCGCGCGAGCGCGTCCTCACCGAGGTTGGTGATGATCGTGCCGTCGATACTGATCTCTCCCGTCGACGGGGCGTCGAGACCGGCCATCAATCCGAGCAACGTGCTCTTGCCGCTGCCGGACGGGCCGACGATCGCCAGACTGCGACCAGCGGGGATCGTGAGGTCGAGAGGTTTGAGAATCGTCAGCGGCGACCCACCGGAGTCGACGGTCTTCGAGACACCACGCAATTCGATCATGAGGAGGCAAGCGCGCGCGCGATCACGGGCTGGAGGAACTGCCAGACGAGGTCGGCCACGCGCCGGGTACCTTCCTCGTTGGGATGGATGCCATCAGGTTGATTGAGCGACGCGTTGCCCGCGACGCCGTCGAGGAAGAACGGCAGCAGCGTCACGCCGTCCTGCGCGCCGAGCTCGACGTACACCTGCCTGAACTCGCGCGTGTACTGCGGCCCGAAGTTGGGCGGCGCTTCCATGCCGCACAGCAGGACCGCGATGTTGCGGTCGCGGGCGACGCGGATCATCTGCGCGAGGTTGTCGCGCATCTGCGCCACGGGCAGGCCGCGCAGGCCGTCGTTGGCGCCGAGTTCGAGAACGAGCACGCGCACGTCGCCGTCGAGCGCCCAGTCGAGGCGCCGCACGCCTCCGGCCGTCGTGTCGCCCGAGACACCGGCGTTGACGATCTCGACGTCGAGGCCCGCCTCGTCTGCCTCGCGCTGCACCAGAGCCGGCCATGCCAGATCCGGTGCGAGGCCGAGTCCCGCCGTGAGGCTGTCGCCGAATGCCACCACGCGTGGGCGTTCCGGGGAGGACGCAGGAGTCCTCGTCTGGTGCGCTGGCGTGGACGAGGCCGCCGTGCCGGCGTCTGGCGCCTCACGCTGGCACCCTGCCACGCCAAGGACGACGGCGACGAGAACGACAAGACAGTGACGTCTGCGCATGGCTCACCGCGCTCCGCGCGCCGCGAGGCGCGCATCGATGTCCGCCAGCGCCTGTTCGAGCATGCCGCGGTGTGCGGGACGGCATGCACGCTGCAAGTCGGCGAGGACGCGCGCCCGCGAGAGCGCCAGCGAGTCGATCTGCTGACGACGCTCCGCGTCGGCCGCGGACACGTCCGGCGCAGCAGCGGCCGCGCGACGCTCCGCCGCCGCCTCCTGCTGCTCCTCGACCGATTTGCTCTCCCACCCTCGTGCCATGCGTACCTGCTCGTGTGTCGTGACGTTCCAGGCCGTGGACCTTTGTCCTTTGCCCTTCGGCCCTGGTCCATTGGAACACCGGTTGCCCGTTGCCGGTTGCCGGCCCTCCCTACCGTACGCTGACGCCGGCGCGCAGCCAGCGGCCGGGCATCGCCACGCCGCGAATCTCCTCGTAGCGCGCATCTCCGATGTTGGCCGCTTCGACGAACATCGTCATGCGCTTCACGGGGCGCGCCAGCCGCACGTCGAGCGTGGTCCAGGCATCCCGCGCATACGGTCGCCGATGCTCCACGCGCGCGCCGGCCGACAGCGCCCACGGCAGCTGCACGGCGATGTCGCCGCCGAGCCCGTGCGGCGCGTAGTCGTCCACGTACTTCGACAGCCCGACCAGCGCGCCCGTCTCGACGCGCGTGAAGGCGTACTGGAGTCCGATCGCCGCCGGCCCGCGACGGCCACGCAACGACGCCTCGAACCCGTGACTGCGCACGTCCCTGATGTTCTCGGTCCGCCAGCGGACCGTTGCATCGGGACGCACCCAGTCGATCACATCGCGTTCACGGCGTACGAAGGTGGTGACCGATCCCACCCACGATCCGCCGAGATATGTGTCCACACCGGTGTCACCTGTCCATCCCTGCTCCGGCTCGAGCGACGGGCTCGCCAGGTGATTGGGATCGGTGTAGTAGCGCTCGGTGAACGTCGGGACGCGAAAGGCCCGCCCGACACTCGCGCGCCATTTCACGCGCGGGCGCAGCGGCAAGGCGACGGCCAGCGACGGACTGACGGCCGTTCCGAACGTCGAGTAGGCGTCCACGCGGACGCTCGGGTACAGCAGGAGACGGCCGGCTCGCGCTTCGAGTTCGGCGAACGCGCTGACGCGGCCTTCCTCACGCGCACCGAGCGCCGACGACCGAAGCCAGTCGGCTGTCGCCTCCACGCCCGACGTGAGCCGCATCGTCGAGGAGAGCGCGCCACCGAACCTGATGGCACCACCGACCGCGTGCGTGCGGTGACGATTCGGCTGCGCACCTGTCGCGCGGGGGTCGTACAGAAACGTGTCGCCGTGCGAGCGATACCACGCGTCGGCGGTGAGCGACCACGCGCCACGCAGCTTCCGGTTCTGCCTGGCCGTGACGAGCACCTGATTGGTCCGCTCGTGCGAGGGCGCGGGCCCGTAGTAGCCGGCCGCGCCGAAGTCCTTGTCGAGCAACGCCACGGCAAGCGTGGTGGTGCCAAGCCGCAGATCGGCCCGCACCTGCCGGTGCAGGAAGTCGCGCGCCGGCGCGAAGCCCGTGGATCGATCCACGGACGCGCTCATGCCCGCGAGCACGGGGACCGTCGCTGGGCGCCACGCCACGCCGGCCTGCACGAGTCCGTGCTGCCCTGCCGCCATCCGCGCCGACGGCGCGTCGGCCGTCTGCTTCGTGATGATGTTGATCACGCCGCCGACGGCGTCGGCACCGTGCAACGACGACCCGGCGCCGGAGAGCAGTTCGATGCGTGCGATGTCTTCGAGCGCCACGGGCAGATCGCCGTTGTGATGCCCCGTCTGCGCGTCGTTGAGACGGACGCCATCCACGAGCACCAGCGTCTGGCCGAACGACGCCCCACGCACGCTCACGTCGGTCTGCGACCCGAACGGTCCCCGGTGACGCACCCACACGCCCGGCAGCAGGCGCAGGGCGTCGGCCACTGACGCCACCGGCAACTGGCGCAGATCGTCAGCCGTGACGATCGCGAGCGTCCGGCCGACCGAGCCGGCGGTCGCCGGCGCGGCGGTGCCCGTGACAACGATGCGTTCGTCGAGTCCGGGAACGGTGGATGGTGTCTGCGCGTGCGTGACGCCTGACGCGCACAGGTAGATCAGCGTCAGGAGCATCAGCGGGAGATCAGTACGCATCGGTCACGTCCGTGCGCATCGCCCATTCGAGCACGCGCGTGTCGGCATCGAACGGATGCACCGCGTCGAGTCCCAGCAGTCGCACCGCCGCCGCCACCAATGCCCGATCGTCCGTTTCATCGGTCTCGTGCGTATCACGAACGTGACGGCCTGCCGCACGCAGCGCCTCGAGTGGGGCGAGGCCGATCAACTCGGACCCGATCACGCGCGTGCCCATCGACTCGGCGACCTCACATGCGGTGTTCCAGACGACGTGCATCGGCGTGACCGTGAAATCCAGCAGGTTCAGCGAGACCTGTGCGTGACCGTACGCAGGCATGCCCCACCCCACGGCACGCACGGCAGGCAACAGGCCGGCATGACGCACATGCGTGCTCCCTTGGCCTTCCGTCCAGCCCGACGCACGCACGCGACCCGCGATCGCGCGAGCGATGGCGACGTCGGCCGTTGCCAGCGAGAGGTTCCACGCGACGAGGAACTGTCTCGCCCCGACGATCGCCGCGCCGAGGGAGGGATGCGGACGGTCGGGACCGAAGTCTGGCGTGAAGGCGGTGTCGCGCAGCTTTTCCGCCAATCCTTCGAACTCGCCGCGACGGAGATCCGGCAAGGCGCGGCGCATGGGATCGAAGGCCGCGGCTTCATAGAGATAGACGGGCAGGTCGAGATCGTGCGCGAGCGTCGACGCCACGCGGCGCGCGACCAGCGCGCACCGGCCGAGCGACACGCCACTGACCGGAACGAACGGACAGACGTCGAGAGCGCCGAGTCGAGGATGCGCGCCACGATGGCGACGCATATCGACGCGCGCGGCCACCTCGCGAGCCAGCGCGAGAGCGGCATCGCCGACGGCTTCCGGCGAACCGGCGAACGTGAACACCGTGCGATGTGCGTCGACACCTGCGTCCACATGGAGGAGCCGCACACCGGGTGACGTACGTACGGCGGCGGCAAGGGCGGCAATCGTATCGGGATCGCGCCCTTCCGAGACATTCGGGACGCACTCGACGATCGGCGCGTCCCGTCCGTCCTCGGATCGCGGGACGTCAGGCACGACCGCGCTTGAGCTCGTCTCGAATCTCCCGCAGCAGCAACACCTCATCGGGTGTCGCCGGCACCTCGTCGGGACCGGCGATCTGCGCACGGACGCGATTGACGAACTTCACCAGCAGGAACACCGCGAACGCGATCAACAGGAAGTTGATCACCACGTTGATGAAGAGTCCGTAGTTCAGCGTGACGGCACCGGCGGCCTTGGCGTCCGCCAGCGTGGCAGCCGGACCCGCAAGCGAGCCCGGGCTCAGCGTGACGAAGAGGTTCGCGAAGTCGACCTTGCCGAGCAGCAGGCCGAGCACCGGCATGACGAGATCGTCCACGACGGACTTGGTGATGGCACCGAAGGCCCCACCGATGATGACGCCGACGGCGAGGTCGATGACGTTGCCGCGGGCGATGAACTCCTTGAACTCTTTCAGCATGCGAAGCCTCCGGTGTGAGGGCGGTCAGAACTTGTACACGAGCGCCGTGATGAAGGCGATGTCGTTCTTGTCGGCGACACCAGACGGTCGAGTCACGTAGATGTCCTGGAACTCGAGCTTCAACTGGATGCGCGAAGTCATCGACGCCGCAACACCGGCGCTGAACGTGTAGATCGCGTCGCCGAAGTCGTCCATCTTCCACAGCGCCGTGGCGCCCTGGGTCAGCGCGGCCGTCGACGAGATCTTGTGCGTGAACTTCTCGCCCGCGGTGACCGCGCCGTCCTTCTCGATGTCCAAGCCCGTGTTCTTCTCGAACACCATACCGACGCTGGAGTCGACGTCGAACGTGGTGCGATCGGTGGCGACCACTTTGTAGCCCACACCCACGGTCGGCGCGACGAGATAGTCGATCTCCTTGAAGCGGTCGCGCAGGTACCCCACCTGCCCGAACACGAAGACGCGATCGGTCACCAGTCGCTCGACGCGTCCGTTCAGGATGCCCCGATCCACGTTCTCGGTGCCGTCCTCGGTGGCCAGGATGTACAGGCCGTCTGCCTTGAAGATGGTTTTCGTCTTCGGATCGCGCTTGAGATCGAAGGACAGGTTGAGGTTGGTCGTGTCCTTGTTGCCCTGCGTGAGGGCAAGGCCCGCGCCGAAGGAGCCGGTCCACACGGGCGGCGGAGGTGGCGGCGGCGGCGCGGGTTCGGCGCACTCGCACGGAGGGATCGACGCCGGCACCGCCGGCTCCTGTGCCATCGCCGGCGCACTCAACAACCCTGCCACCATCATGCCGGGCAGCGCCCGGCGCCACACTCTCACTCGTCTCACGTTCGACACGCTTGCTCGTCCTTTCGCGGGATTGGTCCGCTGGCGTCGGGGACCACGCCTGGGTCGCCCGCTCGTCTGCAGCCGGCTCGGGACGAGAGCGGGTCCGCCGTCAGCGGCTCTCGTTGGCCAGCTTCTCGTACGCGTGCGCGAGCGCCTCGCCTTCGGCGCGGCGGGCACGGGACTCCTCGAGCGCGGCACCGTCGTGCGTGCGGCTCGTGGCGATCACGGCGGCATGTTGGTAAGCCGCACGAACGGCTCCACGCAAGGCGTCAGCCACGTCGGCCACCATTTCGTCTGTGACCCTGACGGAGGGAGGCACGCGGGTCAGAGCCCGGCGGGCGCGTTCGTTGATCTCCATGCCAATCTGCGCGTTCATGTGCGTCCTCGCTTGGTCGGTGGCTCTCGACAGACGGTTCCCGCTGTCGAGCCGGACACCATTGTACGCAACGCGCGACGCGCGATCCGAAAGAGTGTAGCAGGAGGGCGTCAACTGCGGGAGATCGTGTAGCGCGCCGCAACGCGCGTGGCCTCCAGCACCGCGTCGGTGAGCGCGGGCAACGCCAGGAGCGCGCAGGTCCACACGGCGACGGCGAGAGCCACGCTCATCCACACGGGCTCGTGCACCACGCGAACCTCAGGCAACACGGCGCGGCCGCACGGGCAGTGCGTCGTCGGGCGACGCCACCAGGACCGGGACCGGCGTGGAGACAGACGTCGTCGCGCGCCGTCGCAGGGCGACGAACAGGACGACCATGGCACCAAGCAGGCACACCGTGGTCAACCATCTGATGCCGGTGAGCCACACGGCGGCGAGCGCCAACGGTGCACCCACGATCAAGCCGCCGACGTACGCCAGCGCGAGATCGCGGGTCCAGCCCATCAACAAGCGACGTTCGAAGGTCATGCGCTGCGCGGTGTGAGGGGGACACACCGGTCGCAGGTGCTGGCCCCCACAGCATGCACCGAGACGGCCGTTAAGGATGTAAAACCTCGCGTGAGCCCGTCACCAGGGCGTCAAACCCAGCAGACGTTCGCCGAGGGGCGTGAGCGTGGCCGTCTCGGCATGTACCTGCTCCCAGCCTCGTGGATCGCCGGGGAACGCATCGCGTTTCGGTGAGTCGCGCTCGCGCCACAACCGCACGCGCTCCTCGCGATCCGCCGTGTCGTCCCAGTCGGCCGGGTGCATCGAGATGTACTGCGCCATCCGCACGCGATCGGTGGAGTGGTTGGGGCGGATGCCGTGCGCCAGCAGCGAGTTGAAGATCAGGAGATCGCCGGCATCGAGATCGACGTTGACGATCGTCAGTCCCGCCGTGTCGGGGTGCATCGGATCCCTGTCGGCAGGCTGCGTCCGCACCCATGTATCGAAGCCGGAGAACAGTTCCGGCACGCACTGGAACCCGCCCACCTCGCCGTCCTGTTTCGCGAGACTCAGCACGCCCTGCACGCCGATCGGCAGCGGACGCCGCGACGTATCCACGTCCCAGTGGATGAACCCGTTCGGATTCCCTTTCACTGTCTTCGGCGGGTTCAGGTTGGCGCGATCGATCGTCACCCAGAGGTCTTCGCGGTCCCAGATGTCGACAAACGCGTCGTACACGCGCGGCGCCATGCGGTTGTCCCACAGCGCCTGGTGGTTGTAGATCTCGAGCATCCCCGTGTGGTTCAACTCCGGCATCTTGTGATCGCGCCGCTGCGGCGCGTACCACGTCTCGGGATCGGACGGATCCTTCTCGTCGAACCGCCACAGCACGTCGACCAGCCGCTCCACGTTGCCCGGCGGTACCGCCTGTCGCACCACCACATACCCCTTCGTCGTCCAGTGCTCCCAGTCCTCGCTCGACAACACGCGTGACGGCAGTCGCTTCTGAATGTCCTTCAACTGTGTCTTCGTGGCTGTAGTGGTGGGGTGACTGTTCGCGGGTTGCATGTCTCTGTCTCTCCTCGTGTCAGCGCGTGGGGACATGACCTGTCACGATGCGATCAGGCCTGGCGTGCCTGCTGGAGGCGGGCGACGGCGACGGGATCCATCTGCACGGCCAGCTCCGTGATCCGGCCGTCGACATCGATCGTCATCACGATGTCTGCGTTGCAGAGCCAGGCCTCGCCGGTGTCACGGAGATGGCCCGTGAGATCGGCATGGCCGGTGGCCAGGCCGTTGCGGACGTCGAAGTCCCGGAGCGCCAGTTCGGGCGTCGTGAGCGTGAACTGCAGGGCCTTCAACAGCAGTCGATAGCCGCCGGGGCCGCGCGCGACGAGGCGCACGAGCGGGTCGGTCACCGGTCGTCCGAGCGTGTCTTCGTAGGCGCGCCCGTTGAGGCGGAACACCGCGTCCTTGTGGAGGAGGCCGTCAGGCAGGTCGAGGCTGGCGCGATTGACTGTCGCCACCCACTCGGCCACGCGGTCCACGAATTCGCCCGGCGTCAGCATCGGCGCGAGTGTAGCAGGGGAATCCGTGCGATCCTGTGAGGCGCTGATGACCACCCACGCTCCCACGACGTATCAGGTCGAGATCATGCTGCGCGGCGACGAACAGGTGTACAGCGAGACGGTGCACCACATCGGCGCGGCGCCGGCCGCGTGGACCGCGGATGACGCGGCCACCGTGTTGCAGTCCACGCTGCTCGCCATCGACCGCGCGCTCAACCCGGGCCGCACCGACGAACCGTCGACGCTCACGTTCCGCGGCATCAACTGGATCGTGTCGCCGCACGAGAAGGGGGTCGTGCTGGCCCTGGAGATCCACAGCGCGTCCGCCGTCGCCGGCCCGTTCGCGATCCCGCAGGCGACGCTCGAGGGGCTGCTGACCGACGCCGTCAACGCCCCGACGTCGGGCGGCGGTGTGGTGCACTGACACGCGGGAGGGCATACAACGCCGGGATGGCGAAACTGGCAGACGCTGCGCACTTAAAATGCGCTGGTCCGGAAGGACCGTCCGGGTTCGAGCCCCGGTCCCGGCACTCTGGCTCGCTCCGCTCCCCATCGTGCGCGGCACCGTGCTCAGGTCCGCGGCTCCGCCCTCCGGGCTCGCCGCTCGACTCGATCCCCACTCCCGGCACTCTGGCTCGCTCCGCTCCCCATCGTGCGCGGCACCGTGCTCAGGTCCGCGGCTCCGCCCTCCGGGCTCGCCGCTCGACTCGATCCCCACTCCCGGCACTTCGGCTCGCACCGCTCCCCGCGCGCCCGGAGCGGTGCTCAGGCCCGCGGCTCCGCCTGTCGGCGCGCCGCTGGACATCGGCAGGGCCTCCTTCATGCGTCGCGACCAGACATTCATCGCGGCTGACTCAGGCTCATGGAGGTACAGCTTCAGCAGCGCGCCGGGATCGGCATAGACGCGATCAGCGGTCGCCACGATTCGCCTCGTGCAAGGCCCTTGCGTCCGCCGCACTCCTGGTGCTGATGGCGGCCGCCGTGGCGGCAGTCATCCCGTCCGTGCGCGCGGCTCGCGTCGAGCCCATGCAGGTCCTGCGCGAAGAGGTGCCTGGGGTCGGGCCCGCGCGCGTCCCTCCCTGGTTGCCGACTCTCCGGGCTCCCCCGGTCACGCTGCAGTCGGATCCGGCTGTTCGTCGAGGTCGAGGTCGCGCCACGTCACGGCGTAACGCCACCGACCGAAGGACAACGGCCGTGTCCAGACGGGACGAGCGCTCGAACGGGCCGTCGCCGGGAACCATGCCAGTTCGCGACCGCGTCCGTCAGGCGTACACGCCGATCGGCACCAGACACCGCGCAGACGGCGCTCCCGAACCCGCGCCCCTGCCCTCTGGCAGGCGTCGTGCCCGACAGCGCTCCCGTCCGCACGTCGCGGGTAGCTTGCCGGCAGCCCCAACGCGCGCACTCCACGTTCGGTCACGGCATCCGCTACCGTCTGCATCGCTGGCAACGTCGCCGCGACAAGGACGTACGCGTCCTCGTCCAGATCGTCCACGGTCACGGGCGATCCTGCGAGCATCCGCTCGATCTGCAGGCGAGCCGTCGTGACGTCTCCGTTGAGATACAGCGTGGGCCCGGCGTTCGGCGCGTTCCAGCGACCGCCTCGTTCACCCGCCCAGGAGGGGTCGAGCGGGTCTCGCCAGACCGGCGACGCCACCCGGAGCCACACGCGGCGAGTCGGCAGCCGCATGCGTCGCGGCGTCACGGCTGGACACGCCGCAGGTCGAACATGGTTTCCACCGTCCGTGCGACATCGTCGTAGCGGCCGGCCATGGCCCAGTCGTACAGCGACTGACCGTCGAGCATCGCGGCAGGACGTCGCACGACGGCGGCGATGCGCTCACGCGAGACGTGCCGATCCAGCAGATTGGTGGCGGTCGCCATCGCCGCGATCGCCGGCGCCCGATCCGGTGGAGGCCCGGTGCGACGCCACTTCGAGAACGCCTGGCGCGACACGCCGAACATCGACGCGGCCTCCGATGCCGACACATCCCACAGCGCCAGCAACCGCTCCAGGGGCGCCGACCGCAAGCGGCGGTCGAGGTCGTCGACCAGGCGACGAACCCACTGCAGGTCCGGCGCCTCGGCCACGAGCTGCGACGCGCGCTCCCGGGGTGTGATCCGAGACGACACGGTGCCATTCATACCGCAACCGTATGTCAACCGCAACCGCATGTCAATGCGCGATCCCCTCGACGGGATTCCCTGACTTGAGCACGGCGCGGCGATTGACACGCTGACAGGCGCGGTCGACGATGGGGGCGTGCCGGAGTTGCCTGATGTCCTGCTCTATCTGCACGCCCTGCGGCCGCGCGTCGTCGGCCAGGCGATCGCGCGGGTCAGGCTGGCGTCACCGTTCCTGCTGCGCTCCGTCGAGCCGCCACTCGACGCCGTCCAGGGGCGCACGGTCGTCGATCTCGAGCGACTGGGCAAGCGCATCGTCTTCACCCTGGACGACGACCTGTTCATCGCCATCCACCTGATGATCGCGGGACGCTTCCGATGGCGGGCGCCGGGAGCGGCAGTGTCGGGCAAGGTCGGCTTGCTGGCGGTCGATTTCGAGCACGGCACGCTGCTGCTGACCGAAGCCGGTACGAAGCGACGCGCGTCCCTGCACGTGGTGCGGGGACGAGACGCACTCGCCCACTACGATCCCGGCGGCCTCGACGTCCTGGGAACGTCGTTCGACGCGTTCGACGCCGCCTTGCGACGCGAGAACCACACGCTGAAGCGTGCACTTACCGATCCGCGGATCCTGAGCGGCATCGGCAACGCGTACTCCGACGAGGTCCTGCATGCCGCCCGCCTGTCGCCGTTCAGGCAGACAGGCGCGATCGGCGACGAGGACATGCGGCGCCTCCATCAGGCCACGCGCGACGTCCTCACCCGCTGGACGACACGCCTCCAGGACGAAGCGGGTGACGCCTTCCCCGAGAAGGTCACAGCCTTCCATCCGGGGATGGCCGTGCACGGCCGCTACGGCCAGCCATGCCCCGTCTGCGGCACCCCCATCCAGCGAGTGGTCTACGCCTCCAACGAGGCCAACTACTGCGTGCAGTGCCAGACGGGAGGCCGGCTGCTGGCCGATCGCGCGCTCTCGCGGCTGCTCCGGGAGGACTGGCCGCGGACGCTGGAGGATCTGGAGCAGCACAAGGCGACACGGTGGTCAGACGCACCGTAGGGGGGCAACGCGAGCGCGTCCCCCCCTACACCGATCCGCATGGAGCCCCACACACCGTCACCTTCTGGAGCGAACGGGTTTCAACCCGTTCGACAGGCGCGTCAGGCCCACTTCGCGCGGATTCGCGCGACGATGGCTGCGTCGACGGCGGCATCGAAGGTGGCGCCGGTGCGGGCCACGCGGCCGATGTGCAGCTCGCGCAGCGTCGACTGCTGGACCAGCGCGTCGATGCCATCGAGCGTCACGCCGCCGCCGATGACGACGCGGATCGGGGCGATGGAGGCCTGGAGCCGCGCGAGTGCGTCGGCCCTGAGGGCCCACGTCCCGGATCCGCCGCCCGACAGCACGCGATCGACGGCGGCATGGCGGTGCAGTGCCGCGGCGGGATCCACCTCGAGACGTTCGACCACACGGTGCACGGTGATACGCGCCATGGGCACGCGCGCGGCGACCAGCGCCAGCGCATCCTCGTCGAGCGCTGCCCTGCCATCGGCGTCGCGCACGAAATAGCCCGTCACGATGTCGACGGGCAACTGGGCGAACGCCGCGGCATCACGCGCGATGTCCTCGCGGTGCGCGTCGTCCCCCACCACGAACGTGTTGCGCGGCCGCACCATCACGCGCAAGGGAATGCCGACGCGTGCAAGCAGCGATTCCACGAGACGGACGTCAGGCGTGAGACCGTCCTCGTGGATGTCTCGCACGACCTCGAGACGCGTCGCTCCGCCGGCTTCCGCCGCCAGCGCGTCCTCGAGCGACAGCACGATGATTTCGAGCGCGCCGTCGTCGGCACGCGAGGCACGCTCCGGCATGGAGTGCGGCAGGGTCATGGTCTGGCTCCGAGCTGACGCGCCAGTGTCTCGGGATCCGACGTCGGTAGCTGACAGGTGAAGTGCTCGCACACGAACGCCGTCGGGCGCCCGTCGCGCGAGCCGACGGTCTCCAGGAACGGCAGCAGGTGCGCCAGCCGTGCGCGCGCCCCGACGCTCGTCACGGGCAGCACGATCGTGAACGGCAGGTACTGGCGCGCCACCACGTCGTGCAGCGCACGCGTCTCCGGATCGTCAGGTGGGCCATCGATCACGACCTGTCGCAGGCCCGCGTGATACGTCGCGAGATCGGCCAGCATGAACGGCACGGCGCGCGCCGCGCGACCGATCGCCGTCCCGCCACGCGCAAGCGTCCGTTCGATGCGCGCGAGCGCCTCCGGATCGGGAGCCAGGTGGACCAGCCGCAGCAGCGTGGCCACGGCGACGGCACTCGCCGAGGGTTCGGCGCCATCGTAGTCTTCCTTCATGCGCAGGATCACGCTGGGATCGTCTCCCGTCGTCGAGAACCAGCCAGCGCCCACGTCGTCCCAGAAGCGCGCGTCGAGCTGCGTCTGGAGATCCCGCGCCCACTCGAGCCACGACACGTCGCCCGTCGCCTCGAAGAGCTCCAGCAGTCCCCACGCAAGATACGCGTAATCCTCCGCATACCCATCGATGCCCGCCAGGCCCTGGCGCCAGCGCCGCAACAGGAGGCCGCTGTTGGCATCCCACATCGTGTCGCGGAGGAAGTGCGCCGCACGCTCGGCGGCGCGCAGCCATGCGTCGGCCTGCGGGCTCTGGCCACGCAACTGGCGCGCGGCCCGCGCGAAGGCCGCGATCATCAGGCCGTTCCACGCCGTCAGTACCTTGTCGTCCAGATACGGGCGGGGCCGCTCGCGCCTGTGGGCGAACAGTCGCTGGCGCGCCACGCGCAGGTCCCTGATGATCTCGTCGAGGGAACGGCCCGTCGTGGCGGCGAGATCCTCGATGTCGCGCGCGACGTAGAGCACGTTGCGGCCGCGGAACTCGCCGAGCGGATCGGCGGCGTTGCCTTCCGCGCGCAGGCCGAAACGTTCGATGACGAGCGGCGCGAGACTCTCGCCCACCGCATCGGTCACCTCGTCGAGGCTCCAGAGGTAGAACGCGCCTTCGAGACGTGTCGCGTGCGGAATCGCGGCGTCTTCGACGGGCACGCTGTCGGCGTCCTCGGCCGAATGGAAGCCGCCTTCGGGCGCCGTCAATTCGCGCAGGACGTAGGCCAGCGTGTCTTCGGCCACCGACGCGTGGAACGGATCGCCGGACGCCTGCGACGTTTCGAGCAGCGCGATGGCGATCTGCGCCTGGTCGTAGAGCATCTTCTCGAAGTGCGGCACGCGCCACTGCGCGTCCACCGAGTAGCGATGGAAGCCGCCGCCCACGTGATCGCGCACCCCGCCGAGCGACATCGCGCGCGCGGTCGCCACCGCCATGTCGAGACCGTCGGGATTGCCCGAGAGCGCGTGGTGCCTGAGAAGGAACAGGAGCTCCGATGCGCGCGGGAACTTCGGTGCGGGGCCGAATCCGCCGTCGCGGCCGTCGAAGGCCTGCGCGTACAGCGCCAGTCCCTCGTCGAGCGTCGCGGCCGGCGCCACGTGCACGCCGCCATCGGGCGGTGCCTCGGGACGCGTCGCCTCCCGCAGGCGTTCGGCCAGCGTGGTCGCCGACGTCGTGACGCGCAGGCGATCGTCGCGCCACGCACGGCCGATCTCCTCCAGCACGTCGAGCAGCCCCGGCCTGCCGCCGCGCCGCGTCGGCGGAAAGTACGTGCCGCCGAAGAACGGCTCGAGCTCCGGCGTGAGAAACACCGTCATCGGCCAGCCGCCGTGTCCCGTCGTCGCCTGCACGAACAGCATGTAGACGCGATCGACGTCGGGCCGCTCCTCGCGATCCACCTTGATGCTGACAAAGTGCGCGTTGAGCACGTCGGCCACGTCCTGCCGTACGAACGACTCGTGCTCCATCACGTGGCACCAGTGACACGTGCTGTAGCCGACCGACAGGAAGATGGGCTTGCGCTCCTCTCGGGCGCGGGCGAAGGCCTCGGGCCCCCAGGGGTACCAGTCGACGGGGTTGTCGGCGTGCTGCAGGAGGTACGGGCTGCTCTCACCCGCCAGGCGATTGGCCATCGGCCCATCTTATGCCTGTTGTACTATCGCCAGTCGGAGAGCCGTGTGAGTACCGAACAGCCCAAGCGCGTGGCCCTGCTCATCGAGGACGAATTCGAGGACGCCGACGTCGCCGCGACGAGCGATCTGCTCCGGTCCGCGGGCGTCACTGTCGTCATCGTCGGCCCGATCGCGGGACGCACCCATCGCGGACGCAAGTCGACGGAGGTCGTCGTCGAACTCGCCGCGGGCAGGGCGCACGCCCGGGAGTTCGACGCGGTGTTGATCCCCGGCGGCTATGCCCCGGATCGGATGCGCATGCGGCACGCGATGACCGACCTGGTGCGCGACATGCTCGCCGCCAACAAGCCCGTCGCCGCTATCGACCGCGGCGCGCAGCTGCTCATCTCGGTCAAGGCCGTCGCGGGGCGCACCATCACCTGCTGGCCGTCCATCGCCATCGACATCAAGAACGCCGGCGGCCGCTACGTCGACCGCCCTGTCGTCGAGGACAACGGCGTGATCACGGCCCGCAAGGCCGACGATGTGCCGCACTTCGCCGCGGCGATCCTGAAGGCCCTCGGCAACCTCCAGCCGGCCTCCTGAGCCGGCGTCACGTTGGGCCAGTGACCGTCATCCCGCAGCACGACATCATCAGGCACCTCGGCCACCGCCGGGTGTGTACGGGTGAAGCCCCCGGGCGCGTCAACCTGATCGGCGAACACACCGACTACTCCGGTGGCTTCGTGCTGCCGACCGTCATCCCGCAGACAACGGTCGTCGCTGTCGCGGCCAACAAGCACACGACCGCGAACGTGTGGAGCGCGTCGATGCCGCACGACGACCGGCAGGTCTCCTACGTCGTCGGCAACGAGCAGCGCGTCCACGGCTGGATGGACTACATCCAGGGGGCCACGGCGGTGCTGCGCGCGGCGGGCCACGAGCTCGGCGGGTTCGATGCCGTCATCAGGTCGGAGGTGCCGCTTGGCAGCGGCCTGTCGTCGAGCGCGTCACTCACCGTCGCCACGCTCCGCGCGCTGCGCGACCTGTTCGGGCTCACGTTCGACGACGCGGTGCTCGCCGGGCTGGCGCGGCGCATCGAGACGGACTTCATCGGCGTGCCGATCGGCGTGATGGATCCCATCGCATGCTCGCTCGGCATCGAGGGACACGCGCTGTTCCTCGACACGCGCGATCTCTCATGGGAGCGCGTGAGGATCCCGTCCATGGTCGAATTCGCCGTGATCGATTCCGGTGTGAGCCACAGTCACGCCACGGGCGGGTATCGCACGCGGCGCGACGAGTGCGACGCCGCCACGCGGGCCTTGCACCTCGACCAGCTGCGCGACTTCGCCGAGGGCGATCGCGCCGCACTCGACGCGCTGCCCGACGTTCTCCGCCGACGCGCGCGGCACATCGTGTCGGAGAACGCGCGCGTGCTTGACGCGGTCGCCGCGCTGCGCCGGCGCGACGTGACGCGCTTGGGCGCGCTCATGGACGCGTCGCACGCCTCACTCCGCGACGACTACGAGGTCTCGATTCCGGAGATCGACAGGATGGTGGCGTGCGCGCGCGCGCGGCAGGGTGTGCTCGGGGCGCGCATCACGGGCGGCGGCTTCGGCGGCTCGATCGTCGTGCTCACGCTCGAGGGCCACGCCCGTGCCGCGGCCGACGCCGTCATCGCCGACGCCCGGACGATGGATGGCGTCAGGCCTCAGGTACTCGTGCCGGCACCAGCCTGACCCACGGGCGTATGGCGATCCGCTCTCCACACGCGGCGGATCGTCGCGTACGCCACCGTCACTTCCACGCCGTAGAGCAGCACGATCGCCGTCACGTACACCCACAGCAGGAACACCACCACGCCTGCGATGGTGCCGTGCACGCTGAAGCGCGAGAGATCGCGCACGTACCAGCCGAATCCCGTCAGCGCCGCGCGCCACAACAGGCCGGCGACGATGGCGCCGGGCCAGACGTCGCGGAAACGCACCTTGTTGGTGTTCGGGACGAAGTAGTAGATGAGGCCCGTCACCAGGATGAACAGCACGGTGCTCGCCCATCGCACCCACAGGCCGTGCAGCCAGTCGAACGTGCTCGTGCCGGCGAGCACGCCGGCGAACCAGTGCGCGTTGACGATCGACCCCGCGCTCGCGAGCGCGAGCGCCGCCACCATCAACACGCCGGACGCGGCCAGCATCAGGAACGACACGAGCTTGTGCTTGAAGTAGCTCGGCTGCCGCTCCACACGCCACGCGTAGTTGACCGCCGTTGTCAGCGCCCCGAACACGCCGAGCGCCGACCACATGATGAGGAGCGTGGCGAGCACGCCCAACTGCACGCGCTGGTGCCTGAAGGCGTCGACCTGCGTGCTGATGAAGTCGAACTGCCGCGGGAAATACCGCAGGACGAAATTGAGCACCTCGAGCCGCGCCGATTCGCTGGCCGTCGCGGTACCGAGGATGGAGAACAGCAGCAGGAACAGCGGGAACAGCGACAGCAGCGCGTAGTACGAGATCGACGACGCGTAGGTGAGATTGTCGCTGTTGATGAAGCGAAGGAAGGCGCGCCAGATCGCCAGACCCACGGCGAGCGGAATCGACGCCATCGTCCGCGCGACAGATGCGGGCGGTGGAGGCGCGCCGCCTCCGGTGACCAACGACACGCGCGTCAGCTCGACGTCTCGTCGGCCTCGGACAGGGCGTCAGACGGATCGCGCCCCTCGCGAACGGCCTGCGCGGCTTCACGCGCGCGCTCGGCCGCCGTCTGCACCATCACCTTGCCGCGCTCGGCGAACTGCGTGACGCGCTCGGACGCCGTGCCGAAGTTCTCGCGTGCCTTCTCCCGCGCGCGTTGCGCACGCTCGGCGACCTCGCGGCGGGTTTGGTCACCGGTCTTCGGGGCGAACAACAATGCGAGGCCGGCACCCAGCATCGAACCGGCGATGAAGCCGATGAGGAAGGTCGAGCCGCCCTGGCGGCCGTTGGCATCATCGTGACTCATGACGTTCCTTTCGATGGGCGGTCGGGTCCGACGGCCCGATCGGGCCCGGAGGGCCGACCCTCCCTAGACGCGACCTGTGTCTCGTGTGACGTCCCGCAGCGTCGACCAGCTCTGGTCGGCCACGCCGCGCGCATGCTGCACGGCGGTCTGCAGTTCCTGCAGGCGACCGAGCACGTCGTCGAGGCCCGGACCGACGCGCTCGCGCAGAGCCTCGCCGTCTCGGGTCAGCAGCAGGAAGCCCGCCACCGCACCACCCACGGCGCCCGCCAGCGCCGACAGCACGATCTTTGTCCGATCCGTCACTCCGACATTTGACCACGGGGCAGCGGAAAAGGGAAAAGGCCAATGGCTAACGGACAAGGACAGCCACAACGTGACGAAGAGACCAAGGGCGAAAGCGACGAGGTCAACGCGAAAAGGCTCGTGGCATTGCGGGGGATGGTCGGGTAGCTAGGCCATTCGGCTTCGCCACGCGGCGGTATGCCCGGAGCCTGGAGCCCGTGCCCGCCAGCCTGCGGAGCCGCGGCACCAGCAAGAGCGCGGGTGAGTCGGCCCTTCGTCGCGAAGACGGCCGCCCAACTCGCGGCGTGGCAGACGGCGTCGCTGGAGGGCCTCGACCTGGTCGGCTTGCTGATCGACGGCGTCCACATCGGCGAGCACTGCCTGATCGTCGCGCTCGGGATCGCGGCTGACGGCCAGAAACACGCACTGGGGCTCTGGGACGGCTCGACCGAGAACGCGCGCGTCTGCCAGGACCTGCTCGCCAACCTCCAGAGCCGCGGCCTGTGCACGGACCGGAGTCTGCTGGTGATCCTCGACGGCTCGAAGGCGCTGCGCAAGGCCGTGCGCACCACCTTCGGCGACGCCGCCCTGGTGCAGCGCTGCCAGGTCCACAAGATGCGGAATGTCCTCGAGTATCTGAGCGACCGCGATCGCCCGTGGGCGCAGGCGCTGCTGCGGCGCGCCTATCAGGCCACGGATTTGAAGACCGGACAGCGGCGGCTGCACGACCTCGCACGCCGGTTGGAGACCGAGTATCCGAGCGCCGCCGAGAGTGTCCGCGAAGGGCTCGACGAGACGCTCACCGTCCTCACCCTCACGCTCTCGCCCCGGTTGCGCCGATCGCTCGCGACCACCAACGCGGTCGAACGTCTCATCAGCCGCACGTGGCTCGTGAAGCGGAACGTCAAGCGCTGGCGCGGGGGGCAGATGATGCTGCGGTGGGTCGCCGCCGGCGTGCTCGAAGCCGTCAAGGGCTTCCGCCGGCTGAAGGGGTATGCTGACATGCCCACGCTGGTCGCCGCCCTGCGCGCGCCTGACCGCCAGCTCGGGCTGGTGGTACATGACGAAGGCCGTCAGGTCGCGTAGGCGTCAACCGAGCCGCCGCTGAATTCAACAGCCGGCGGGACATCCCCTTGCGGAGTTCCCTTCGTCGTTCGCGCTTCGGACTTCTCCCTCGAGGTTTCGGCCTTTTTCACTGTCCTTGTCCGTTAGCCATTGGCCTTCTCCCTTTGACTCGGCTCACGCCTGTGCGGCGGTCCTGCGTGGCCGCGGTGGCGTCGTGATGCCGTGCTTCTTCATCTTGCTGTAGAGCGTGGGCCGATACAGGCCGAGCTGTTGAGCCGCGTCCTGCTTGTTCCAGTTGGTGCGCTGCAGCGCCTGCAGGATTGCCATGCGCTCGATTTCGGCGAGTGTGGCGTTGGCCGGCAGCATGCCACTGGCGGTCGCTACGCCAGCCGTGGCGACGATCGATTCGGGCAGATCGTCCGGCTGGATCTCCTGCCCGCGCGACACAAGGACGCCGCGTTCGATGGTGTTCTCGAGCTCGCGGATGTTGCCCGGCCATCTGTGCTGCATCAGGCGCTGATACGCCGACGGACTCACGCCGCGCAGCGTGCGGCCGTGTCGACCGTTGTACAGGGCCAGGAAGTGCTGGCACAGCGGCGCGAGGTCTTCGAGACGCTCGCGCAACGACGGCACGCGCACCGTGATCGTGTTGATGCGGAAGAACAGATCCTCGCGCAACCGCTGCTCGCGCAACGCCGACTCGATGTCGATGTTGGTGGCGCAGATCAACCGGAAGTCCACGCGCACGCTGCGATCGCTGCCAATCGGCCTGAACTCGCGCTCCTGCAGCACGCGCAGCAGCTTGGCCTGCAGGTAGGACGGCATCTCGCCGATCTCGTCGAGCAGCAGCGAGCCGCCCTCGGCCATGGCGAGCAGGCCGGCCTTGTCGGTGAACGCGCCGGTGACCGCGCCGCGCCGATAGCCGAAGAGCTCGGCCTCGATCAGCTCCTTCGGGAGCGCCGCGCAGTTGATCTTGACGAAGGGGCCGTCGGCGCGCGCGCTGTGCGCGTGGACCGCGTTGGCAATCAGTTCCTTACCGGTCCCGTTCTCGCCGAGCACGAGGATGTTCGCGTCGCTCCCGGCGACGGCGCCCACCAGATCGAGCAGCTCGAGCATGCGCTTGCTGCGGCCAACGATGGCCGGGAAGCGGCGCGGCGCATCGAGCTGCTGACGGAGCTGGCGATTCTCCACGCGCAGGCGCACCCGTTCGGCAGCCCGCTCGAGCTCCTCGGCAAGCTCCTCCGGTTCCACCGGACGACCCACCACGGCAAAGGCACCCGCGCGAAGCCAGTCGGCCGCACGCACGTCGGACTCGCCGCTGCGCACCACCACCGCGTCGGCGTCGGGCAACAGATGCCTCCAGCCGCGCAGCAACCCCGGTCCGTCGGCCAGCGGCGGCAACGCCACGAGCAGCACGTCGGGCGTCCACGTTTCGACGGCCGCTTCGAGCCGCGCCGGCACCGCCTCGTGCAGGTCGACGAGGCGGCGTTCGTTCAGGCGGTCGAGACCGATCCGGATGCCGGCGTCAACCTCGCCAACCAACAGGAGCCGAAGCGGAACGTCAACCATGATGGCTCATTTCAATACACAAGGACGGGCAAGCACTGTCCGTTCTACAGACGAGCTTTGTCTTGAACTCATACATGATAGTTCGAGCGTCGCTATTCGAACAGCACTCGAACGTGAGACTTGTCACCCGTCTACGCGATAATTCGCGGATGCCCCACCCCCGCGTGACGGCTCGTCCGGGTCGGTGACGCCGATGGACCGCCTGTCTTCGACCATCGACCCCTCTCGCGACGATTTCCGCCGCAACGCCGATCGCATGCGGCGCCTCGTCGCGGAGTTGCGCGAGCGGCGCGAGCGGGCGGCGGACGGCGGCGGCGCCCACGCACAGGCCCGGCACCGCGCGCTGGGCAAACGCACGGTCCGAGAACGGCTGACCCGGCTGCTCGATCCCTCGTCACCGTTCCTGGAACTCTCCCCGCTCGCCGCCTGGGACGTCTACGACGGCGAGGCCCCTGGCGCGGGACTCGTGACGGGCGTGGGGCGCGTTTCCGGTCGGGAAGTCGTGATCGTCGCCAACGATGCAACGGTCAAGGGCGGCACGTACTTCCCGCTCACGGTGAAGAAGCACCTGCGTGCGCAGGCCGTCGCGCTGGAGAACCGGCTGCCGTGCGTGTACATGGTCGACTCGGGCGGGGCCTATCTTCCGCTTCAGGCCGAGGTCTTCCCGGACCGCGAGCACTTCGGCCGCATCTTCAACAATCAGGCCCGGATGTCGGCGGAAGGCATCGCGCAGATCGCCGTGGTGATGGGCTCGTGTACCGCCGGCGGTGCCTATGTGCCCGCCATGTCGGACGAGACCATCATCGTCAACGGCACCGGCACAATCTTCCTCGGCGGTCCACCACTCGTGAAGGCAGCCACGGGTGAGGACGTGACGGCCGAAACGCTCGGCGGCGCGGACGTCCACACGCGGCTCTCCGGCGTCGCCGACTACTTCGCCCAAGACGACGACGACGCGCTTCATCTGGCGCGTACCGTCGTCGCAAGCGTGCCCGTGGAGTCGTATCCGCCTGCGGATCACGCACCGGCCGAACCACCCGCTTACGATCCGGCGGAGATCTACGGCATCATCCCCGAGGATCTGCGCAAGCCGCTGCCCGTGCGCGAGGTGATCGCCCGACTCGTCGACGGGTCGCGCTTCGACGAGTTCAAGGCGCGCTACGCCACGACGATCGTCACGGGCTTTGCGCGCATCCACGGGTACCTCGTGGGCATCATCGCCAACGACGGCGTGCTGTTCTCCGAGTCGGCGCTGAAGGCGACGCACTTCATCGAGCTGTGCGACATGCGCGGCATCCCCCTCGTCTTCCTCCAGAACATCACGGGCTTCATCGTCGGCCAGCAGTACGAGCGCGCGGGGATCGCCAAGGACGGCGCGAAGCTGGTCCACGCCGTGGCCACCACGCGCGTGCCGAAGTTCACCGTGGTGATCGGCGGATCGTTCGGCGCGGGCAACTACGGGATGTGCGGGCGCGCGTTCGATCCGCGGTTGCTCTGGACGTGGCCCAACGCGCGTATCTCCGTGATGGGCGGCGAGCAGGCTGCCGGCGTGATGGTCACCGTGAAGCGCGATCAGCTCGCGCGACAGGGACGGACGTTGACCTCGGACGAGGCAACCGCGATCCGCGATCCGCTGCTCGCCAAATACGAGCACGAGGGCTCGCCGTACTACGCCACCGCGCGCCTGTGGGACGACGGTATCCTCGATCCGATCGAGACGCGCGACGCGCTCGGTCTCGGCGTCGCCATGAGTCATCACGCTCCGCTCGCGCCGCGGCGCACGGGCGTCTTCCGGATGTGACGCGATGAACGGCCTGCGCATCGATCGCCACGGCGCGCACCTGCACTGGACGCTCGAACGTCCCGATGTCCGCAACGCGCTCGACGACAGGCTGATCGCAGCGCTGCGCGAAGAAGCCCTTGCCGCGGCGCGCGATCCCTCCATCGCCGTCATCGTCATCGCCGGTGCGGGCGCCGCGTTCTGCGCGGGCGCCGACCTGGCGTGGATGCGGCGGATGCGCGATCACGACGAGGCGCGCAACATGGACGATGCGATGGCCGTGGCGGACATGTTCCATGCCGTGGCGTCGCTGCCGATGCCTGTCGTGGCGCGCGTCCATGGCGCCGCGCTCGGTGGCGGATCGGGCCTGCTGGCGATCGCCGACATCGTGGTCGCTGCAGACGACGTGCAGATCGGGTTCACCGAGGCGCGCGTCGGCATCCTCCCGGCGACGATTGCCCCGTACGTCGTGCGTCGCATCGGCCTCGCGGCCTCGCGCACGCTGTTCCTGCGCGCGCAACGCATTTCCGCGACCGAAGCCCTGCGGATCGGGCTCGTCGATGAGCTCTGTCCGGCCGACGCCCTCGACGCAACGCTCCAGACGGTGCTCGACGACCTGGCGCGCGGCGCCGCATCCGCACACAGGGCCACCAAGGCGCTGCTCGCACGTCTCGCTCCCCTGCCCGACGCAGCGGAACGCGCCCTCACCGCCGAGGCGATCGCCAGGCAGCGCGTGAGCGACGACGGCCAGGAGGGCTTGCGGGCGTTCCTGGAGAAGCGTCCGCCGGCATGGGTGAGGCTGCCCGACCGTGCGTAAGGTCCTCATTGCCAACCGCGGCGAGATCGCCGTGCGCGTCACTCGAGCCTGCCGGGAGCGCGGACTCGGCGTGGTGGCCGTCTACGCCGGTCCAGACGCCGCGAGCCTGCACGTGGAACTCGCCGACGAGGCCGTCTGTCTCGATGCACGGGGCGACACGCGTCCCGTTGCCGCGTACCTCTCGGTCGATCGCGTGATCGACGCCGCGCGACGCACCGGCGCGGACGCCATCCATCCCGGGTACGGCTTCCTCAGCGAACGCCCCGCACTCGCCGGAGCGTGCGCGGACGCGGGCATCACGTTCATCGGCCCGCCAGCCGACGTCATCGCGCGCATGGGATCGAAGCTTGAAGCTCGTAACCTGATGGAACGCGCCGGTGTCCCGTGCGTGCCCGGTGCGCGGCCGGACGACCAGTCCGTCGCGGCGCTGCGCGACGCGGCGCTGCGCGTCGGCTTCCCGCTGCTCGTGAAAGCCTCGGCAGGCGGCGGTGGCAAGGGGATGCGGCTCGTGGAGCACGCGTCAGCGCTCGATGACGCGATCGCCGCCGCGCGTCGCGAAGCCGAGGCGGCTTTCGGCGACGGCACGCTGTACGTCGAGCGCCGGCTGATACGGCCGCGCCACATCGAGGTGCAGATCGTCGCCGATACGCATGGCACCACGCTGCACATCGGCGAGCGCGAGTGCTCGCTGCAACGCCGGCATCAGAAGGTCATCGAGGAAGCACCGTCGCCGGTGGTCTCGCCTGCGCTCCGTGCCCGGCTCGGTGCGGCGGCCGTTGCGGCAGCCACAGCGTCGGGATACGTCAACGCGGGCACCATCGAGTTCCTGCTCGACGGCGATGGCGACGATGCGGCGTTCTACTTCCTGGAGATGAACACGCGCCTGCAGGTCGAACACCCGGTGACCGAGTGGGTCACCGGACTCGATCTCGTCCAGTTGCAGTTCGACGTGGCCGAAGGCCTTCCGCTGACGCTCGACCAGGCGTCACTCGGTCCCCGTGGCCACGCCATCGAATGCCGCATCTATGCCGAGTCTCCGGAACAGGGCTTCCTCCCGCAGGCAGGTCCTGTCCGTCGCTATGTCGAGCCGCAGGGCCCCGGCATCCGCGTTGACAGCGGGATCAGGGAAGGCGACACCGTCACGCCCGACTTCGATCCGCTGCTCGCCAAGCTTGCCGTCCACGCGCCGAGTCGACGGCAGGCAGTGGCGCGTCTGTCGCAGGCGCTGCGCGGCTACGTGGTCCTCGGTCTCCGGACGAACATCGCGTGGCTGCAGCGTGTGCTGGCGCATCCCGACGTTGCCAGCGGTGCGCTGCACACGGGCTGGCTCGATGACCATCACGCCGCGCTCGACGAACCAACGGACGGGCCGGCCGACGTCGGCCCCTCCCCCTACGGTACGGGAGAGGCCGACGTCATCGCCGCTGCGCACGCGGTGGCCGCCCAGGAGCGGCTCCGACTGACATCGTCTCGTGCGCACGGCGACGCGCGCGTGCGCTCGCCATGGGAGACGCTGGAGGGCTGGCGTGGCTGAGTGGCGCGCCGAGCCCAAGGGCGACGGCCGATGGGCGCTGTCTCGCGACGGTCGTCCGCGAGGTATCGCCTGGGCCGCCACCGATGCGGCGGGCCGCATCTGGGTTCACGTCGACGGTCAGGTCGCCCTCGTCGACGAGGACCGCGGCGAGCGCGTGCGCTCGCATGCCGCCGGGGTCGCCCCGCCCGAGGCGCCGATGCCCGCGCAGGTGGTCACCGTGCTGGTGGGGCCGGGCACGCTCGTCGCTGCCGGCGACACGCTCGTGGTCCTCGAAGCCATGAAGATGGAGTTGCCGATCAGGGCCGGCCAGGCTGGACGGGTTACCGCCGTGCATTGTGCCGCCGGCGACCGCGTGGCGCCGGGCCGCGCGCTGGTGGACATCGCTCCCATCGAGGCTGTCCCATGAACGTCACCATCGTCGAACTCGGTCCTCGCGACGGCCTGCAGAACGAGCCGATCGTGCTCCCGCCCGCCGAGCGCGTGGCGTTCGTGCGGCAACTCGCCGAGGCGGGGCTCACGCGCATCGAAGCCGGCGCGTTCGTGCATCCCACGCGCGTGCCGCAGATGGCCGGCAGCGACCAGGTGTGCGCCACACTCACGCGAGACGCGCACCTGACGCAGCGAGGCGTGCGGCTGTCGGCGCTCGTCCCGAACGAGAAGGGCCTCGAGCGAGCGCTCGCCGCCGGGCTGCGCGAAGTGGCCGTGTTCCCCGCCGCGTCCGAGACATTCAGTCTCCGCAATCTGAATCAGACCATCGCGCAGGCCCTGCACGCCTCCGGTGAGATGTGCGCGATGGCCAGGGCACAGGGCATCACCGTCCGCGGGTACGTCTCGACGGCATTCGGGTGTCCGTACGAAGGCGACGTGCCGATCGCCCGCGTCATCGCTGTCTGCGAGTCGCTGCTGGCGTCTGGCGTCGAGGAGCTTGCGATCAGCGACACGATTGGCGTGGCGCATCCCGGGCAGGTGCGCGCGGTGCTCGCGGAGCTTCGGCGGGCGATCCCGCTCGATCGCACGGCGCTGCACTTCCACGACACGCGCGGAACGGCGCTGGCCAACGTGCTGGCCGCGCTCGATGCGGGCGTCGCCACGTTCGACGCGTGCGCGGGGGGGCTCGGCGGATGTCCGTTCGCACCCGGCGCGTCGGGCAACCTCGCCACCGAGGATCTCGTGTACATGCTGCAAGGCCTCGGTCTGGCGCGTGAGGTCGATCTCGACGCCCTCGTGCGCGCGTCGCGCGACATCGAGATGGCGGTCGATCATCCCTTGCCGTCGAAGTACTACCGCGCCGCCCGCATCACCGCCAGGGGTTGATCATTCCGCGGCGTCGAGCGCCAGGCCCAGGCGGGTGCGTTCGAGCGTGGGGGCCGGACGTCCGGCGTGCGGCCGCCACGGGCCGTCGACAGTCGTGCCGACGCCAACGGCGTACACGACCGGCTGCGTTTCGCCATCGAGGTGCAGGTCGGCCTCGATGGTGCTGTCTGCGAGGGCTGCCGTACAGAACGGCGCGAGGCCGAGCGCGGCCGCCGTCAGACAGAACGTCTGCCCGAGATGACCGGCCTCGATCAGCAGCACGCGGTAGGCGCGCGCGTGTGCGTACCGCCACGCCACGCGCTCCAGCACCGAGGCCATGACGACCACGACGGAGGCCTCGTCATAGCCCGTCTGCGTCGGCAGCCAGCGAGTGACCGGCGCACGTCGCGCCGGCTCTCCGGGCGGCACGGCCGGCTCTCCGAGCCCGGCCCTCTCCGCCGGAACATCAGCGACGTGCGCGAGCACGTGGTCGTCAGGCCGATAGTGGTACAGCGCGGAGGGCACGCCCTCCACGCGACGCACCCAGACGTAGGCTTCAAGACTGTGGCGTGCGCCGCCTGACGGCGACGTCTTGAGGTGCAGCGACCCCTCGTCGGCGTGCGCCACCGCCTGTACGCCGAACGTCACGCCGAGCAGCGTGGCCAACGCATCGTGTCCGATCGCCTCGGGGCCGAAGCGCCGATGTGTCCGCCTCTCGCGAAGTGCACGCGCGAGCGACACGTCGTCGAGCGTCGGAAGTCGCAGCGCGATGGCCGGTCCATCGGTGGCCGGTAGTGCGATGGCAGGACGCGGCTGGTCGGGCGGACGTGGTGGCGTCCCCGGACGCGTGCCAAACGGGACGTCGCGCGTGGCCTCGTGAAACCATCGCGCAACCGGTGACCATCGCGTCCACGCAGAGGATGATGCCGGTGCCGCGTCAGGACCGATGTGCGCGTGCTCGCGTGCTGGCGGTACGACACCCGCCGGTGCCGTTTCGATCAATCCATGCGCGTCGAGACCGTCGAGGAGCATCTCGAGTGCAGCGGGCGGCAGTTCGAGATCGGCCGCCAGATCGGCGACCGCCACCCACGTGTCGAGGCGATCGAGCACATCCAGCATCAGTGCCGACGCAGGCACGCGCGTCCCGCGCCCGACAGCCATCACATGTCGCGCGCCACGTCCCCACGTCGCGATCACGTGCGCCGACCGCCGTACGTGGCGCGAAGAGCTGTTGGTCATGCGTGGGGCCTCACGGCCCACTCCCGAAGGGGTCAGGACGGGAATTCGTACACCGAATCGTTGGCGCCGTCGCTCCAGCACTCGGCGCGCAGCATCAGGGACGCGCCCTGCAACGTGGCTTTCAGCGCCTTGGTGCGATGGCGGCCCTTCGCGTCGGCTGGTTCGTCAGCGGCGTCCAGTTCCTTCAGCAGTTTCTCGATCTCCTCCACGACGGGACGGAGCGACACCTTCGGCTTCTTGACCATGCTCGGACTCCTTCACGCGGCGTCATGCCGCGACTCGACATGAGGATACGCCTCGTGCGCGTGTCCTCAGGGACGGGACTCGTACGTGGTGAGGATCTGCGCCCAGCGCGGATCCGATCGCGCCACCGCGAAACGCGGGTCCACGCGGAGATAGGCCAGGCGTGAACTGCCTCCACGGGCGGCCACTTCGAGCCACGGGAACACCTGGTCGACCTGCTCGAGGCCGGCGTACGCGGTGGCCAGGAAGAACGCGAGGTTCGGGCGTTCGTTGTCTGGCGCGGCGTCGTACGCGCCCCGCAGCAGCGCGAGTTGGCGCGCCGATTCCGGATGCCGGTCGAGGCGGCCGAGTGCCGCCGCGAGTTGCGCCTCCGAGAACGCGTCATGACCGCCGCGTCGCGTGAGCAACTGTCGACACGTGGAGAGCGCTTCCTCGAACTTGCCGACCACCACGAAGATGCGGCACTGTCCCACGAGCGCCGACTCCAGCGACATGTCCACGCCGCGCAACTGCTGGAACATGTCGAGCGCCTCCTCGTCGCGTCCGGCGTAGTGCAGGCTCATCGCCCGGTAGCCCTTCACCGTGGACGACAGAGGCGACGCGCGAAGCGCCTCGGTGAGTTGCTCCACCGATTCGGCCGTGCGGCCACGGCCGGCCAGGAGCATCGCGTAGCGCGATCGCGCGTAGACGTTGCTGCTGTCGCGCGCGAGTGCCTCGTGGAACTCGCTCTCGGCACGGACCCAGTCGTGCTCTTCCGCGTGCAGATCCGCGAGCACGGCACGCGCGTCGGCGCTGTCGGCATCGCGCGCCAGCGCCATCGACGCCGCCGTGCGCGCGTACTCGAACGCCGATCGCGCGGGCAGCACGCCGAAGCGGTACTGAGTGAGCAGGCACTGGGCCCACCGCGCGTGCGCGCCGGCGAACTCCGGATCGGCCGTCATCGCGGCCTTGAACGACTGACACGCCTGCGCCGTGCCGCCGGGACTCTCGGTGGCGCTCTGGCGCAGCCCGCGCGCGTAGAGTTCCAGCGCTTCGGGATTGGCGCGCGTGGACGCCGGCGACGCACCGTGCAAGGTCTCGGCATTGAGCCGCAGCGGCGCGGCCAGCGCACTGGCGAGCGCGTCGCTGAGCCCGTCGAGCGTGGCCGTGGGGCCGATGGTCGGCAGTGACACGGGCAGCGCGCCGGCCATGATCAGCCTGGCATTGGCCTGGTATCCGCCCGACACCTGACGCACCGGCAGCAACTCGATGAGCGCATCGCTCTGGAGCGTGGCCATGATCGACGCGCTGGCGGTGTCGGCGTCGTTCAGCGCGGCCACAGCGTCGGCGCTGGTGACGCGCACCTCGGGAGAGGCGCTCAGTCGCGCACCGAGGCTCGACGCCACGGCGAACGTGAGCGGATCGAAGGCTCCGCCAGCCGACACGAAGGGCCTGACGGCCACGATGGGCTTCACGGCCGTTGCCCGCTGGAGTATCGGGGCCGCCTCTCGCGGCAACAGCCACGCGAGCAACGCCACGAGCACGGCCCCGAGCGCAACGCCGACAAACGCCACGTGCCACCACCGGAACGTCCACCGCGCCGGCGCGTTCGCGACCGCGGGCACGGGCGCCTCCGCCGCCGACGCGGCCAGGGCCGCCGCGATGGCATCGCGATCCACGGTGATGGTGCTGTCGAGACCGAGCGAACGGGCCAGCGCCTCCTGGAGGGCACCGGCGCTCATGTGGCGGCGATCGGGATCCGGGTGGCACGCGCGCTCCACCACCCGCGCGAAGTCGTCGGCCAGATCGGGTCGCGCATCGTGCAGCCGGAGCCGGCGGCCCTCCCGGTGCGCCTGGCGCAAATCGTCGAGCGACGAGGCGCTGACCGGATACTGCGTCGTCACGAGGTGGAACAGCAGGACGCCGAGACCGTACATGTCCGAGCGCACCGTCGCCTCGCCGCCGCGCAGCAGTTCAGGGGCGAGATACAACGGCGTGCCCGTGAGCCGCCCCGTCGGCGCGGTCCCGCCGGCCTGGACGTACTCCCCCGCGCCGAAGTCCATCAGCACGAGACGCCCGCCCTCTTCGCGCATCACGTTCTGCGTCTTGATGTCGCGATGGACGAGGCCGGCCTTGTGCACCGCCGCAAGCGCCCGGCACAACTCCTGTCCGATCAGGGCCGCTTCGCGCGCGCCGAAAGGGCCCGTCGACCGCAGGAGCTGCTCGAGCGTCCGCCCGCGGATGTACTCCATCCACAGGCCGATACGTCCCTCCTGCTCCTCCACGCCGAACACGGTGACGACGTTGCGATGACGGACGCGCGCGAGGATCCGCCCTTCGTGCAACACCTTCTCGGCGAGCTCAGCGGTCTGCCGGCCCTTGCGCAGCAACTTGAGCGCCACGTCGCGGTCCAGGCGTGTGTCGCGGGCGCGATACACGTTGCCGAACGACCCCTGCCCGATCTGCTCGATCAGATCGAGGTGGCCCCACCGGCCCATCGGCGACAAGGACGGCGGCGGCAACACGCGCTCTTCCACGGTCGGCGCATCGGTGTCGGTGAGCACCGGCCCAATCCTGCCGACCACACGGCCACGCACGGTCCGTGATTCAGTGAGTCCTGACGCCGCAGCGGGATCCGAGCGGTGCAATTGCGCGACACCAGCCAGAACCCGCAGATCCTCCAGGAGCTGCCGATCCTCCTCGTCCTGTACCGAGGCATCGAGTTGCGTCCAGTCGATGTCCACCGTGCCGTCGGCAACGGAAGCAGCCAGTTCGAGGAGTCGAGTGCGTTGCGCGCTCATGGTACGAGGATGGCCAGCGTCACGCGACCGGCTCTGACAGGACAACGTCCGGCACTTCCGGAGCGAACCTCACGACCATCGCCGAGCCGCCGACGCGCAGACGAGCATGCCTTGACTTCGACGGACAAAGGATTCATTTTTGAGGAGTCAAAAAACGCGAACGATCGTTCCGATGCTCCCCTTCCATATCACCGAGACCCCGCTGGTGCCAACTGTCGGGCGGCGTGGCCAGCGCGGCGACATCCGACGGCAGAGGTTGCGATGAGCGCCTGGACCCACGACCTTCTCGCGCGCCTGCGCCGCAGGCGCGTCAAGCGCGAGCAGGAGCATGGCGACAACGCCCTCAAGCACCTGCTGAAGGAGTCGCACGCGGGTCGGGCGGGCACGCTGGCCTCTCTCAAGGGCACGCTGCGTCTCGGCGATCGCGCCGTGCTTCGTGTGCTCGATCGCTTACGCGTATCAGGACTGGCGGCCATGGAGGGTGACACGCACCGGTTGACGGCCGACGGCGAACAACGGGCTCGACACTTGATCCGCGCGCACCGGCTGCTCGAGCGCTACCTCGCAGACGAGGCGCGCATGCCCGTGACGGCCGTCCACGGCATGGCCGAACGCCTCGAACACCAGATGAGCGAGGCGGAGACGGATCGACTCTCTGCCGCACTCGGCCATCCGGAACGCGATCCGCACGGCGATCCCATTCCCTCGGCTGGTGAGGCCCCCGACGATCTCGGCGAACCGCTGGCCTCGCTCACGCCGGGAGAGGTCGCGTGCATCTCGCACCTCGAGGACGAGCCCGCGACGATCTTCCGCGCCCTCGTCGCGCACGGCCTCCGTCCCGGGCTGAGCGTCACCGTCGCACGGGCGTCCACCGAGTCACTCGAACTGCTCGCGGACGGTCGCAGCCTGACACTCCCCGTCGCACTGGCTGGCAACGTGTTCGTGACGCGCGAGCACGACGTGCTGGCCGGCGAGGATGACACCGTGCGGCTCTCCGACGTGGCGCACGAGGAAGAGGCGTCAGTCGTATCGCTGTCGCCCGCGTGTCAGGGCTTCACGCGGCGGCGGCTGCTCGACCTCGGGTTCACGCCGGGCACGCGCGTCAGGCCGGTGCTCGAGAGCTTCGCGGGCGATCCCCGCGCTTACCGCGTCCGCGGGACGACCGTCGCCCTCCGACACGACCAGGCGCGACACGTGACGGTCAGGAGTGCGGGCGCACACGGACACAGGACCGCAGGAACGCAGGACGTCGGGAATGCAGGCGCGGGAGTGTTCGGATCATGAGTCACGGCTCGGCGCACGACTGCGAGACGTGTCCGGTGGCCGTCGAACTGGCGCCGATGGGGTTCGACGTCGCCGCGACGGATCGGGTGATCGCGCTGGCGGGGAATCCGAACACCGGCAAGAGCACGCTGTTCAACGCGCTGACCGGACTGCGACAGCACACGGGGAACTGGCCCGGCAAGACGGTGACGCGTGCGGAAGGCGCGTTCTCCTACGGCGGCGTGCGCTACAAGATCGTCGATCTCCCGGGCACGTATTCCCTGCTCTCTGCGTCGCAGGACGAAGAAGTCGCGCGCGATTTCATCCTCTTCGGCCAGCCGCACTGCACCGTCGTGGTCACCGACGCGAGCGCACTCGAGCGCAACCTGAATCTCGTCCTCCAGGTGCTGGAGATCACCGATCGCGTGGTGGTGGCCGTGAACCTGATGGACGAGGCGCGCCGGAAGGGCATCGCGGTGGACACCCGCAGCCTGGCCCGCGACCTCGGCGTGCCCGCCATCCCCATCGTCGCGCGGACGGGTGAAGGGATGCACGCGCTGCTGACGGCGGTGGATGGCGTGGCAGGCGGTACGATCGCCACGACACCCCTGCGCGTGGTGGGTACTCCCGAGTTCGAGCACGCCGTCACCGAGTTGATGGCGCAGGTGGAGGCCGCGGCACCTGGCGTGCCCAACAGTCGGTGGCTCGCCATCCGTCTGCTCGATGGCGATGCGCGCGTGGAGGAGGCGCTGCGCAGCGGTGAACTGGTGCGCATGGTGGCGCGGCAGCAGCAGCGTGACGTGCGTTTCAGCCGACAGATCGCGCTGGAGGGTGCGCAGTGACCGCGTCGCACCACCCGACGGCCGACGAGGTGCTCGCACGCGCGCGAGACCTGCGACGTCAGCTCGGAGGCGGCTTCCGCGAGGAAGCGGTGAAGTCGCTCTACGCCGAGGCCGAGCGTGTGGCGCGCCGCGCTGTGGACGATGACAACGACGCGCGCGCGTTCCGCCTCGACGCACGTATCGATCGGCTGGTCACCTCACCGGTGCTGGGCCTGCCGATCATGCTCGTCCTCCTGTCGGTGGTGTTCTGGCTGACGATTGCCGGCGCCAACGTCCCGTCGGCGATGCTTGCGAGCGGCCTGTTCTGGATCGAGGACCAGGCGGTGGCGCTCTTCGACGCGCTGGGCGTGCCGTGGTGGATCACGGGCTTCGTGTGGCGCGGCGTGTATCGCGGGCTCGCGTGGGTGGTGAGCGTGATGCTGCCGCCGATGGCGATCTTCTTCCCGCTCTTCACGATCTTCGAGGATCTCGGCTACCTGCCGCGCGTGGCGTTCAACCTGGACTTCCTCTTCAGGCGCGCCGGCGCGCACGGCAAGCAGGCGCTGACGATGGCGATGGGGTTCGGCTGCAACGCGGCAGGCGTGATCGCCACGCGCATCATCGACTCGCCGCGCGAGCGGCTCGTGGCCATCCTCACCAACAACTTCGTGCCGTGCAACGGGCGCTTCCCCACGCTCATCATGCTCGGCACGATCTTCGTGGGCGCGTCCTTCTCGCCAGCCTTCGCGTCGATCGCCGCCGCGGCCTCGGTCGTCGGCGTCGTCGTGCTCGGCATCGGCTTCACGCTCCTCATGTCGTGGATCCTCTCGCGCACGATCCTGCGCGGCGAGGCGTCCACGTTCACGCTGGAATTGCCGCCGTATCGGCGGCCGAACGTCGGCCGCATCATCTACACGTCGATCATCGACAGGACGCTGTTCGTGCTGTGGCGTGCGATGTGGACCGCCGCGCCAGCCGGTGCGGTGATCTGGTTACTCGCGAACATCCACTGGGGCGATCGCACGCTCGTCGCGGTGATTGCCGGCTGGCTGGATCCGCTCGGTCACGCAATCGGACTCGACGGCGTGATCATGCTCACGTACATCATCGCCATCCCGGCCAACGAGATCGTCGTGCCCACGATGGTGATGGCGTACCTCGGCACGGGGATGATGACCGACATGACGAGCCTCGACGATCTGCGCCGCCTGCTCGTCGATCAGCAGGGCTGGACGCTGCTCACGGGCGTCAACCTGATGCTGTTCTCGCTGCTGCACAACCCGTGCGGCACGACCATCATCACGATCTACAAGGAGACCCTCAGCGCCCGCTGGGCCACCATCGGCGCCCTGATGCCTCTCAGCGTCGCCTTCCTCGTCTGCTTCCTCACCGCGACGATCGCGCGGTGGCTCTACTACTGAACGGCCTTGGGCCATCCGCCATCGGTCTTCGGTTCACGCTCCCGCGAAGGCGTGGACGAAGACGCGGCTGGGGTCGTCTTCCGGCATGAGGAGGAGCGTCTGGCCTGAGACGGTCATCCCTTCGTGGCTCAGCACCACGCCGCGATCCGTCGCGCCGACGACGATGCGTTCGAGGAGGTCGAGGGTGGGCCACTCCAGTCGATCGACAACGCCCTGATCACCGAGAAGTCCACCGGCCAGCAGGTGCTCGCCGGTCCAGTGCAGGTCCTGATAGCGCGCGGCGCCGTCGTGCTCCACGCGACGTGACTCGCGCCCCTCGAGCGTCCACTCGTAGAACACGCGCGCATCCCAGTTGCAGCCCACGAGCGTCCCCGTCGTGGCCGCAACCGCCCCGATGTGGTCCTGCACGGGGAAGCTGGAGCGCAACGCGAGCGTCGCGGCGTCGCGGCACTGGATCGCGCTGGTGGAGGCACGCCGATACTCCGCAACAGGCAGCCAGAGCGCGTCGCCGAATCGGCTCAGCCCGCCCGGGTGGTATCGCTCCCCTTCCTGCACCTCCACACGCTGCAGCATCCCCCCGTCGGAGGCGCGAAACGCCACGAGCAGCCCCTTCTTCTCCGTCCGCAACACCGACGACACGAACCACACCGCCCCGTCGGCGCTCGCCGCAATCCCCTGCGGATGGTCGAGCACCGCGTTGAGCGACACCACCCGCTGCCGGGCCCCGAGCCCCGCCGATCGCACCGACTGTTGCCGCGCCAACGCCGGCATCGGCGCCGCCAGGGCGGCAACTCCCAGAGCAAACGCCGAGAGAAACGCGCGACGAGATGCGTCTCCCGTATGAGTGCTTTTCGCGCTGAGGACGGGTGGGGCTCCGCCTTCGCCAAAGGCTCCGGCGTGACAGGTCGTCCGGTGACAGGACCCGCGCCCGAGGTGCAGTTCGTACCCTTGAGGCATGGGGAGATTTCACCCCTCGCGGCGACTTGACGCAAGCCCCTCGGATCGCCTTGCGCAACCCGCTGGCCGATGGCAGACTCACCGAACGTTGTCCTCCGCCAACCGGCCACGCACGGGGCGGGCGTCGCGTCAGCCAGAAGTCCCGGTGCCCTTCCGGTACCAGTTCAGCGAGGCCGACTGCGTCCCCACCACATTCCTGAACGGCATCGCCCGGCTCTTCGGCCGCGGCGAGATCCCGCCGCTCGTGATCCAGCGTGTCTACACGTACACCCTCAACGGCGTGAGCCGCAGCAACACGCTCGGCGACGGCACCGACGAATGGGGCATCCGTGTCACGGCGGAGTGGCTTGGCGCCTATCGCGAAGGCAGGTTCGCGCTGAAGACCGAGTACCTCCGCGGCGCGGAAGTGCACGTGAAGCGCGGCAACCAGCTCGTGGCGTGCCTCAACACAGGCGGCGTCGGGCTCTGCAACCTCCATATCGGTGGCAGCACCTGGCACTACGTCCTGGCGCTCAAGGCCGATCCCGAAGGCCTGTCGTTCTTCGATCCCTACTTCCAGCGCACGGTGAAGGGCCTCGGCGGCGCGGCGCAGCGGCTGCACGACGATCCCGACGGTGCCAATCTCTGGATCGAACGTGACTGGCTCGACACGTACAGCAACCGGAAGCGGTACTGCTTCGGCACGATTCGCAATCGCGAAGCGGTCCTCCTGTGGCGCGTGAAGCGCTAGCCCCCTCGCGCTTCGCGCAGCTCAGTGGCGTGACCCGCGACGAGCGGGCCGCGCTGGCGTGGAGCTTCGTCTATTTCTTCGCGCTCCTCTGCGCGTACGGCCTGCTCCGGCCGCTGCGTGAGGAGATGGGCGTTCGCCACGGCGTCGACAAACTCCAGTGGCTCTTCAGCGGCACGTTCGTCTGCATGCTGCTGGCGCAGCCGCTCTACGGCGCGATCGTCTCGCGGTATCAGCGCCGCATCTTCCTGCCCGCCGTCTACGGCTTCTTCGTCGCATGCCTGGTCGGCTTCTATCTGGTCTTCCGGGCCGACGTGGGCATGACCGTCGCCGTGCCCGCGTTCTTCATCTGGGTGAGCGTCTTCAACCTGTTCGTCGTGTCGGTGTTCTGGAGCTTCATGTCCGACATCTTCACGAGCGATCAGGCCAAGCGCCTCTACGGCATCATCGCCGCAGGCGGCACGTGCGGCGCGCTGGCGGGGCCAGGTCTCACGGCACTGCTCGTCGAGCGCGTGGGTGTGCCGCAACTCATGCTGATCTCCGCGCTGGTGCTCTCCGGCGCGCTCGTCGCCATCCTGCGCCTGCTGCCGTGGGCCACGGAGCGGCGCGGCGTCGATCGCCCCATCGGCGGGACCGTACTCGCGGGCGCGCGCCTGATGCTCGGCTCGCCGTTCCTGCGTCTGCTCGCCGGCCTCCTGCTCCTCTACGTCACCGTCAACACCATCCTCTACTACCAGCAGGCTGCCGTCGTGTCGCGCGCGTTCACGGATCCGGGCGCCCGGGCGGCCTACTTCGCACGCATCGACTTCTCAGTGAACGCGCTGACAGTGATCACGCAGGTGTGCGTGACGCGTGTGCTGCTGACGCGTGCCGGCGTGACGCCGCTCCTGATGCTGTCTCCGCTGCTCGTGGCGGCGGGCTTCGCGTGGCTGGCCGTCTCTCCGACACCGCTGCTGCTCGCGGCCATCCAGGTCGTGCACCGCGCGGGGAACTTCGCGCTGATCGCGCCGGCGCGCGAGAGCCTGTTCACACGCGTGGATCGCGAGACGCGCTACAAGGCCAAGGCGTTCATCGACACGGCCATCTATCGCGGTGGCGATCTCGTGAACGGCTGGATCATGGCCGGCATCGTCGCGATGCAGATGCCGCTCGCGGAGGTCGCCCTGATCGGCCTGGTCGTGGCCGGGACGTGGGCCCTCTTCGGCTGGCGTATCGGCCGTACGCACGACGCGCACCTGGCGGCGGCCGGGAGTCCCTCGTCTGGCCTTTCCTCCACCTCGTGACGCGCTGGCGGCGTCCGGTCACTGGCCTGTTGCCGATCGCCCCATTGCCGTGACAGCGTACACGCCGCGCGCATGCCGCGCGCGGCACGTCTCCCGGGAGTCGACAGTGTCCATCACGCGACGTACGTTCCTCGGTACCAGCCTTGCCACAGCGGCCGCTGTGACGCTGCCCGTGCGCTCGGCCTCGGCCGCGCCGCTGAAGGTCCTCGTCATCGGCGGGACGGGATTCCTCGGTCCGCACACCGTGCGCCGGCTGCGCGAGCGCGGCCACACGGTCACGCTGTTCAATCGCGGACGGACGAACCCCGGGCTCTTCCCCGACATCGAACAACTGCGCGGCGATCGCAAGACCGATCTCTCGGCGCTCGAAGGACGCAAGTGGGACGCGGTCATCGATCCGTCGGCCTACATTCCGGCGGACGTGACGCGCAGCGCCACGCTGCTCGCGCCCAACGTGGGGCACTACCTGCTCATCTCGACCATCTCCGTGTACGCGGCCATCGACACGCCGGGCATGGACGAAGGGGCTCCCCTCGCCACACTGAAGGATCCCACAGTGACCGAGGTGACGGGCGGGTCGTACGGTGGACTGAAGGTGCTGTGCGAGCAGGCGGCCGAGAAGGCGATGCCCGGCAAGACCACCGTCATCCGCCCCGGCCTCATCGTCGGGCCGGGCGATACGACGGACCGCTTCACGTACTGGCCCATGCGTGTGGCGCGCGGCGGTGAGGTGCTTGCGCCACATGCCGCGAGCGACTACGTGCAGTGCATCGACGTGCGCGACCTCGCGAACTTCATCGTGACGTGCGTGGAGAATCGCACGACGGGAATCTACAACGCCGACGCGCCCCAGGCGAGCCTCACGATGGGGCGCCTGCTGGAGACGTGCCGGGACGTGACGCGCGCGCAGGCCACGTTCGTCTGGCTTCCGCTCGATTTCATGGAGGCTCAGGAAGTACGCGCGTGGAGCGACATGCCCGTGTGGCTGCCGCCGCAGGGCGAGTACGCCGGGGCGGGTCAGATCAGCGTCAAGGCCGCGATGGCCAAGGGGCTGACGCACCGCCCTCTGGCCGAAACCGTACGCGACACGTTCGCGTACGTCGAGACGTGGCCCGCGGAGCGCAAGGCCGCGCTCAAGGCAGGCTTGTCACCCGACCGCGAGAAGGCCGTCCTCGCCGCCTGGAAAGCCAGAACACGCTGACTCCTCCGGGCGTAGGGGCCTGGCTTGCCCGGCCCGCCCACCGCGGCAAAAACCCCTTCGTCAGTGGCCAGGTGCGGTGAGGACGAGCGCGCCGTCTTTCATGACGACGATCGTGTGCTCCCAGTGCGCGGTCCATCCACCGTCGCGCGTGGCGATGGTCCAGCGATCCTTCAGCGTGCGAATCCGGCCCGAGTGCTCGGCGACGAGCGGCTCGACGGCCAGCACCAGCCCCTCGGTGAGCAGCGGCGAGCGACCGCCCGGATCGAAGTTCGGCACCTCGGGCGGCTCGTGGATGCTCCGGCCAACACCGTGTCCGGTGAGGTCGCGCACCACCGAGAACCCCTCGCGCCTGACATGGCCGTCGATGGCCGCGCCGAGTGCGTGGACCGGCAGTCCGGGACGCACGATCGCAAGCGCGGCGGCCAGCGCACGTTCCGCGGCCCGCGCGAGTCGCCTCCCCCGTGACGTGGATGGCTCGACGGCCACCGTGATGGCGCCATCGGCCACGTAACCATCGACCAGTGGCGTCACGTCGATCTTGACGAGATCGCCCGCGCGCAGCGGCGTGCGCGTCGGCAGGCCGTGGACAACGGCGTCGTTCACGCTCACGAATGCTGCGCACGGCGCGCCGTAGATGACGACCGGCGCGGCCTGCGCACCCTCCTGACGCAGGATCTCCGCACCGACGGCTTCGACGTCGGCGGGCGTCGCACCAGGCACCACTGCGTCACGCATGGCCGCCAGCGCCCGCGCCACGACCCGCCCCGCGCGCGCCATGCCCTGCAGTTCCTCGTCGCTCGTGATCGACATCCGTGGATCTTAGCGCGTGCCATGAGCGACCGGTGGCTTGCCATGAGCGAGCGTGGCGCCGCGCCGAAAGGCGTGGCGCCACGCGAGTCGAATGGGGTATATCGTGTCAGCCGTTCCCCGCGCGACGGCCAAGGAGAGAGCGTCAGTGCAAGGTGTGTATTCCGTGCTCGCCACGCCGTTCAGGCAGGGTGGCGATGTCGATGTCAAAAGCCTGCGTCGCTACGTCGAGCACTTCATCGGCGCAGGCGTGTCCGGATTCACCGCGCTCGGCGTCCTCGGTGAAGCCGCACGTCTTACCGAGCGCGAACGCGCGCTCGTGCTCGACACGGTGCTGACGCAGGTCGCTGGTCGTGTGCCTGTCGTGGTCGGCACGACCACCGAAGGCCTGCACACCTGCCTCGAGCTGAGTCGCGCCGCGCAGTCGGCAGGCGCTGCTGCCGTGATGGTGAGCCCGCCGCGCGCGCCGAAGCTCAATTCCGGCAGCGTGAAGGCCCACTTCGCCGCGCTCGCCGACGCGCTCACCATCCCCATCGTCATCCAGGATTTCCCTCCGGTTTCCGGCTTCGCGATGGAACCGTCGCTGCTCGTGCAGATCGCGCGCGACGTGCCTGCGGCACGCGTCATCAAGCTCGAAGACCCACCGACGCCGCTCAAGACCGCACGACTGCTCGACGCGGCAGGCGACATGCCGCTGACCATCTTCGGCGGCCTCGGCGGCGTCTACCTGCTCGAGGAACTGATGGCGGGTTCGGCAGGCGCCATGACGGGGTTCGCGTTCCCGGAAATCCTCGTCGACATCGTGGGCCGGTGGCACGCCGGCGATCGGGAAGGCGCCGCTGACGTGTTCTACAGGACCGTCCCGCTGATGCGCCTGGAGTTCCAGGAGGGCATCGGCATGGCCGTGCGCAAGGAGGTGCTCCGGCGGCGTGGACTCATCGCCGACGCGTCCACGCGCGCGCCAGGCGCCACGCTGGACGCCGGCACGAAGGCGGCACTCGACAGCCTCATCGCATGGACGGCAGCACAGGAAGGCTTCGCATGGATCTCGGCCTGACAGGCAAGGTAGCGATGGTGGGCGGGGCGAGCCGCGGGCTCGGCTTCGCCGTGGCGCGCGCGCTCGTGGCCGAAGGCGCGCAGGTGTCGATCGCCTCACGCGACGCGGTGCGCGTAGACGCAGCGGCACAGGCACTGCGCGAGGCCACGCCCGGTGCGCAGGTCCTCGCGGTGCCTGCCGACCTCCGCACCGCTGACGACATCGCCACGTGGCACCAGGCGACGATGGACCGGTTCGGCGGTGTAGACCTGCTGTTTGCCAACACCGGTGGTCCGCCGCCAGGCCCCGCGCTCGCGTTCGACGACCAGGCGTGGCAACAGGCAGTCGACCTGCTGCTGCTCAGCACCATCCGCATGGTGCGTCTGGCGGTCCCGGTCATGGCTGCGCGCGGCGGCGGCAGCATCCTGATGACGACATCGTCTGCGGTGCTGGAACCGATCCCGAACCTCGCGCTCTCGAACGTGGTGCGCGCGAGCGTGGCGGCGCTGGTCAAGACGCTGTCCAACGAACTGGCCGGCCAGAAGATCAGGGTCAACAATCTCGTCCCCGGCCGGATCGACACCGATCGCGTGCGCGAACTGGACGAAGGGCGGGCGCAGGCGTCCAACGTGACGCTGGACGAGCAGCGCCGGCGCATGGAGGCCACGATCCCGCTCGGGCGGTACGGGGCTCCCGACGAGTTCGGCAGGGCCGCGGCGTTCCTGCTCTCTGACGCCTCGGCCTACACGACCGGTGCATTCCTCCAGATCGACGGGGGTATGCTGAAGGGCGTCTGGTAACCGGAGACTCACGCATGAATCCCGTCCGCAGCCTGTTGCTCGCCGCCTCGGAGAACCGCTGGATGCGGGAGCACGCCACGAGCCTGCCCGTCTTCAGGCGGGCGGTGAAGCGCTTCATGCCAGGCGAACGCCTGGAGGATGCCCTCGATGCGGCGGCGGCACTGCGCGCCGAGGACGGCACACCCGTCCTTCTCACGCGTCTCGGCGAGAACGTCACGGACATGGCGGAAGCCGATGCCGTGGCCGCGCACTACCTCGACGCGTGCGACCAGATCGAACGACGGGGCATCGACGGGCAAGTCTCCATCAAGCTCACACAGCTCGGGCTCGATATCGATCCCGTGCGCTGCCGTGAGCACGTCAGGCAACTCGCCGCGCGCGCCGCACGACAGCACACGCTGCTCTGGATCGACATGGAGCAGCACACGTACGTGGACGCCACGCTCGCGATGTACCACGAGGTGCTCACCGAGTCCCGCAACGTGGGCGTGGCGCTGCAGTCGTACCTGTTCCGTACGCCGAAGGATCTCGACGCGATCATCGCGGCGGGTGGCGCGGTCCGTCTCGTGAAGGGGGCGTACAAGGAACCGGAGTCGGTGGCGTACCCGAAGAAACCCGACGTGGATGCCGCGTATCTCGCCCTTGCGCGCACGATGATTGGCGAGGAGGCGCGTGCGCGTGGATTCCGCGCCATCTTCGGTACGCACGACGTCACGATCATCGACGCCATCCAGCAGCACGCGAAGGCCACCGGCGTGGCGCCGAGCGAGTACGAGTTCGCGCTGCTCTACGGCATCCAGCGTGGTGTGCAGCGACAGCTCGCACGCGATGGCTACGTGCTGCGCGTGCTCATCAGCTACGGTGAGTACTGGTTCCCGTGGTACATGCGTCGCCTCGCCGAGCGCCCCGCGAACGTGTGGTTCGTGGCGCGGAGCATCTTCGCGAAGTGACGGACATCAGCGGCCCAGGGCTTACGGCTCAGGGCTTACGGAACAACCGTCTCGCACATCGCGCATCGTGATGGCTGGCATCGACGCGCATTGTCATCTCTGGCGGTTCGACGCCCGTGAATACGACTGGATTCCCGACGAGCCTGCCGTGCTGCGGCAGGATCATCTCGCTGCGGATCTCGTGCGCGAACTCGATGCGGCAGGCATAGATGGGGCGATAGCGGTACAGGCGCGTCAGTCGCTCGCGGAGAACGATTTCCTGCTCGAGCAGGCACGCGCCGGCGGCGGCCGGATCCGTGGAGTTGTCGGCTGGGTCGATCTGGCGGCAGACGATGTGAGCGACGTGCTGTCGTCGTACGCGTCGCGGCCCGGATTCGTTGGCGTGCGACACATCGTCCAGGCCGAACCGGATCCCGGCTTCCTCGCACGGCCTGCGTTCAATCGCGGCATCGCATTGCTGCGCGGTCACGGCCTCGTGTACGACGTTCTCGTCTACGCGCCGCAACTGCCCGCAGCAATTGCCTTCGTGGATGCGCATCCCGATCAGCCGTTCGTGCTCGATCACGTCGCCAAGCCGGCCATCGCGGCAGCCAGCTTCGACGACACATGGCTGCGCGATTTCCGTGAGATCGCACGCCGGCCGCACGTCACGTGCAAGCTCTCAGGCCTCGTCACCGAGGTGCGCGATGAGTCCTGGGACGCCGACCTGCTCCGCCGCTATCTCGACGCCGCGCTCGAGGCCTTCGGACCTGCGAGGCTCATGTTCGGCAGCGACTGGCCCGTGTGTCGCCTGCGCGCCGAGTACGGCGAGTGGGTGTCCGTCCTGCGCGCGTACACGGATGCGCTGAGTCCCGACGAACGCGCCGCCGTCTGGGGCACGACCGCCACGACCGTGTACGGGCTGCCGAAGGCCTAGGGTCCTGGGCCCAAGGCCTTCGTCCCAGTGCTATAAAGCGTCATGCCCCTGCTGACCCTGCCCCGTGCCACCCGTCGTCAGTTCCTTGCCGCTGCCGGTGCAACGGCGGCCAGCCTGACGTTCACTCGCTCGCTGACGGCGTCCGCGCAGGACGAGCCGCGCGTCCTGCGTGTGGCGCTGCTGTCGGACACGCACATCCCTGCCGATGCGTCGGAGCGTTATCGGGGGTTCTCACCTGTCGAGAACCTCGCGAAGGTCGTTCCCGCCGTCACCGGGTCCACCGTCGAGGGCACGCTGATCTGCGGCGACATCGCGCGGCTGCAGGGCCTGCCGGAGGACTACGCACGCGTGGCCGGATTGTTGGCGCCCATCACCGCGAAGATGCCGCTCGGCATGGTGCTCGGCAACCACGACCACCGCGCGAACTTCCTCGAGGCGTTCCCGCAGCAACGGGCAGCAGCGGCAGGCGTGGCCAACAGGCACACGCTGTCTCGCGAAGCGCGAGGTCTGCGCTTCATCCTCCTGGACTCGCTGCTGTCGCCAAACGTCACGCCCGGACAGCTTGGCAACGCACAGCGCACCTGGCTGGCGACGGAACTCGCCGCGTCATCGACGCCGACGATCGCCGTGGTCCACCACTCGCTCGGCACGAACGACGGCGAGCTCGTCGACGCCGATCGACTGTTCGACGTCCTCCGTCCGCATCGTCACGTGAAAGCGATTCTTTACGGACACTCGCACGAGTACAAGGTGACCGAACGCGACGGCATTCAGCTGATCAACATCCCCGCCGTCGGCTACAACTTCTCCGACAAGGAGCCCATCGGCTGGCTCGAATCGACGTGGACCACGGAAGGCGTCGACCTCACGCTGCACGCCATCGGCGGCAATCAGGCCGCAGACGGCCAGACGACGAACGTCCACTGGGCACGCTGACGAAGGGGCCACGTGTAGCTGCCGGCCTCCATTCGAGGAGCTGCCGGTACCACCAAGGTGTCGCTGCCGGACTTGTCCGGCAGTCAGCGATGCCGGTCCGCCGGATGAAATCCGGCGGCTACACCTTGGCTGAGTGCCGACGCCTTCCCGTCATCGATCCGCGCGGGCGAACCTGACGTGGCCTTGCTGGCCGACGACTCCCATCACGACGAATGGCCGGCGTTCGGCGATGCTGGTTGGCGCCGGTGCGCCGGGCGCCACGCGCCAGTGGACGACGACGCCGCCGGGTTCGGTTTCGACGCGCGTGATCTCGGGTGCACCCGCACGATCGTGCGTCTCGTCGAGCACGATTGCGAGCAGCGTCACGCGCGAGAAGTCGATGTCCGGCACCGGTTGTTTCGTGGGGAGCGCCGCCCAGAACGCTTCCCACTCCGGCTCAGCGCGAATCGCACGGGGACCCACCGCCGCATCGCGTGCAAGCGGTCCGTGCGCGACAGGCAGCGGACGCAGGGCCGCCTGTCGAGCGGCCGGCGCACTCGCGACGGCGGGAATTGCTTCCTCCAGCGTCACGGGGATCGCATGTGCCACCGGTCGCGCATCGGCGTTCGCACGCGCCTCGATCACGAGCGTGTATGCGCCGGGAACCAGCGCCTCGGTGCTCACGAGTCCTGTGGCGCGCAGGTGTGACGTCGCAGCGCCGTCTGCCTCGGTCGTCAGCGGCTGCACGCGTACTTCACGCCCCTGTGCGTCGAGCAGGCGCGCCTGCATCGTTGCCTTCCCCGCCGCGACAGCCGACCCGCCCAGTTCCACCTGAAATGCTAATGGGTGCCCCGACGGGAACGCGCGCGCCAGCGTCGGACGCACGCCCGTCTCGTCCTCGCCCAGCAGCGTGGGCACGCCCAGGACGAGGGCACCGGATGGCGGGCGCATGTCGAACGCATGCAGCAGCAGGCCGCTCTGCATCCCGTCAGGTGTCGCGGCCGCCACGCGCAGCTGATACGGCCCGCGCGGCAGCTCCAGCGTCACGCTGCCCTCCCAGAGACGCCCGGCCGGTGGACGCCGCATCGTGAGCCGCTGCACGGCTGCCGTCGCGCCCATGTCGTCGGCCGCGAGCAGGAGCACATCGACGGATTCCGCATCCGTCGTCTCTTCGTCCACCTGCACCGTGACGAGCGCGCGCGCTGGTCCCTCGCCGGTCAACTGCGGCGCCACATGTGCCTGCAGCGCCAGCGTGCCGGACGGCACGCCGCCCATGATGACCTCACGTAAGCGTTCAGTGACGTCATCATCGGACCGCGCAACGGCCGCGTTCGCCGACTCCGGCAACACGTGGAACGCCCGTCGTGCCGAGATGCGCGCCCCGCGCCGACGTACCTTCACTTCGATCGTGTGGCGTCCATCGGTCTCCGACGCCGCGGACTCGTAGGCGAGCACGTACGACGACAGGTTCTGCCTCACGATCTCGGCCCCGATCTTCTCCACGTTGTTGGCGTTCTGGACCCATCGACCGCCCGTCTCCCGTGTGAGCTGGCTCAACGGGACCGCCACCATGTCGTCAGCGTCGAGCACCATCGCCGAACCGCCTTGTCCCATGAATGTGGCGTCCGCGGGACCCACGCGATAGCGGCCACCAGTCCGGCGCGCGTTGTAGACCGGGTTGCCATCGTTCGGCGCAACGTTCTCGCGCGGATCGATCGCGTACACCGTCACGTCGCCACCGAGGAGACGCTGAAGGCCTGCAAACTGCGCCGCCTGGTTGCCTTTCGGATCGAGCGGAGACACCCCCATGTCCGTCACGAACCAGAACAGCACCTTGCGACGGGAACCCGTGCGCGAGAACAGATCGCCAACGGCGCGCAGCGCACCAGCCCTGCGACCAGCCCGGGTCGGATCGACGCAGTCTGGCGACGCACCGTCGGAACAGGGGGCGTCCCAACTGCTACTGATGCCGTGTGAGGGTCCCACGATGACGTACTGTCCGCGAAAGGCCTTGACCCGCTCGGAGTGATCCTGATTCGGGCGCGTCAACGTCAGCAGGCCACCGCCCGTCCCACTCGTATTCACGACGCTCACGAGGGCGTCGGCGGGGATCGTCTCCAGGACGCCGAGGGCCGCACGTATCGCACGATACGAATCGAGCGCGGCCACGTTCAAGTCGTCGAGCAGCAGCACGAACGCCGGCGCGTCGGCGAGATCGCGATTGGTCGCCACCTCGTCGAGGCGCGCGTCACCGATGAACGCTGGCGGTGCAGGCCGTGGCGCCGACGCGCGCGGCGCCAGGAATCGCGCCGACACGACGGGCCGGCGCTGGCCATCCTCGAGCACCTCGAAGTCAGCGGCGGTGAGATCCGTGATCGGCTTGTCGCCATCACCCGTGACCACGGCCGACACCTCGACGATGGAGATCCCGGAGCGGAAGGTCGGGACGTCCGTGCGCGTTTGCGCATCTGACGGCGCCGGCGCTTGAGCGTGTGTGACCGACGCCGCGACCATCAACAGCGCCGCGGCCAAACCAAGGTGTAGCTGCCGGACTTCCACCTTCGCCCTTCGGGCTACGGTGGACAGGTGTCCGGCAGTCAGTAGTCGCCGTCCGCCGGATGAAATCCGGCGGCTACACCTCCACACCTCGCGCCCGCCGGACAAAGTCCGGCGGCTACACCATGGCGATGCGAATTGCGCCCTGAGCCTCGAGCCGTAGGCCGTAAGCCACCACTTTCTCGTCACTGCGAGCCGGCCTCCATCAACGTCTTCACGTGCGGATCGATGAACGCCGTCGGGCGTGGCGTGGCGGCGAGCGCTCTCAGCGCACCTGTCGCGAGCGGGCGTCCCGCTTCCACAGCAACGTCGAGATACATCGACCCGCCGCGCCCAGACTGGCGATGCACGGTGGCGAGCCGAATCTGGTGCGACCCCGGCGTGAGCTCGACGCTCCAGATGGTGCGGACGCCAAGCTGGCCGAGCGTGCCGACCAGCGCCGGGCCGACCTTCAGTTCCACGTTCTTCTGTGTGGCATTCGCGATCTTCCCGTTCGCGTCCATGCTCAGAATCGCTTGCTCGATACCGACCGTGTCGCCGTCCAGGCCCGTCACCAGCGGTCCACCCGCCGTCTCGCTGACCACGGCATACCGGACCTTGCCGCCATGCTCGCCAATCGGGAACATCTGCACCACCATCGGCAACGCGTCGGCAGGCAGCACACCCGTCAATAGCGTGCGCATCTCCGGCGACAGCCCCGACGGCGCCGGTGCGCGCTCGGGATCGACAGGCGGCGGCATGTATCCACGACGCGCGTGCACGGTCACGCCCGGTCGTGTCACGCGCACGGAGATCGGACGGACGCGCCCGCCCTTCACTTCCTTGTCCGGCTCATATGCGAGCACGTAGTAGTCACTCGCGTCGCGCAGCACGCGTCCTACGGCCGACGCCAGATCGTTGTGATCGATGAGCGACGTCCCTCCCGTGAGGCTCGCCAGATCGCGCAGCTGGTTCTTCGACTGCATGTACTGCGTGATGACGTTCCCGAGATCCTCGTGCAGGATGTCCCGCCCGGTCCCGTGTACCTGCCGTGTGAAGCCTTCGATCAGGCGATCGGTCGGCAGATCGAGGCCCACGGGGTTCATCGGATAGACGGCGAGATCGGCAACGGAGGCCGCCGCGAGCGCGTTCACCATGGACGCGGCCGTGTCTCCCGTGAGCGCGCCCGCCGCTGCCGTCGACGACCCGATCGGCGACCCCTCCGTCAGGAAGATGAGCGACTTGCGCCGCCCCGTGACGCCGCGCACCGCGTGCGCGATGCGGCCGATGGCGTCGTAGGCGCTCTGGAGGCGCATGCTGCGCTGCTGCTCTGACGCGGCCAGCCCCGGCGTCATGTACGCGTCGAGCGCCGAGTCGGTGAAGACCTGCGGCGACTGCCGCATCTCGAGCGTCGGGTCGGGCAGACGCAGGCCGCCGAACGACGCCACGATCTCCGCGGCGCGACGCCTGTCGCGCACGAAGCCCACCGTGGAGATGGCAGGCGTACTGGTGAGACCGACGAACAGCAGGTCCGACGGAGACAGCCGGGCGAGCAGATGGCCAGCCACCTGACGCGCGCGCTCCGCATTCCGCGCGTCGATGTGCAGGTCGTCGATGAGCAACCCGATCACGCGCGACGAGGACGTCCACGCGTTGGTGACGAGCGCCGCCGCGGCTTCGGGATCGGTCGACGAGGCGATCGCGTCGAGGGGGATCGCGCCCCCATGGTAGGTGTACGCCGCGAACGACTGGATCGTCTGCGGCCTTCCATCGTCCAGAATCTCGAAGTCGCTCGCCGCGAGGTCGCGCACCGGCTGGCCGTTGGTGTCCAGCACGAGGGCACTCACCTCGACCCGCGTGACTTTCAGGCGGAAGGTCGGACGCTGCCCGCTCGACACGTTGGTATCGAGCGGGATCGTCTGAATCTCGCGTGGCGACGGCCGATTGCGCAGGCCGCTGAGGATCTGCGCGGACGACACTTCCGGCGCTCCCAGCAGGGCGCAGATCAGGAGCGGCACGACGCGAGCAGTCATCGGTGCGACCTCGTCACAGGGAATGGCAGGTCGCTCGATTATGCGCCCGAATCGACGCCGGCGCTACGACTCGCGCGGCAGGTACTCGCGCCGCGCGGGCAGGCGCGTGAGGATCCGTCGTGACGCCGGGTCGTAGCCGAGCGCGCGGCCTTCCTTGTAGGACTGCACCCCCAACTGGATCGCCACGGTGGCCTGATAGCCCTTGCGCACGTCGTAGATCGGTGTCTGTCGCGACCGCATGGCGTTGAGCCAGTTGTCGATCAGGTCTTCGGTCGGCTCGTCGGTGGAGATCTCCACCTCGGTCTTGCCCTCGTTGGCCTCCTTGAACTGATCCTGGAACGGCCGCTCGGCCTTGATGACGGCCTTTGCCAGCGGGCGTGGCATGTTCGGCATCGGTCTGCCGCCCGGGACGATCTCCAGCGTGCCCCAGTTGCCGTACACCGTGATCGGCGCGGATGCGGCGTTGGCCATCACCGACACCAGGTTGAAGCAGTATTCCTTCGGATACTCGATCGTCGTCATGTAGACGTCGGGCACTTCACGGTTCTTCTGCACGTAGATGCCGCCCGCACCGACCACGCGCGACGGGAAGTCCCAGCCGACGATCGCGTTGAGGGCGCCGAGGCGATGGAACAGGAGATCGGTGGCGTTGCCCCCGGAGTAGTCCCAGAACTTGCGCCAACGGAAGTAGCGCTCCTTGCTGAACGGACGCTTGGGCGCGTGTCCGAGCCACGCCTTCCAATCGAGGTTCTCGGTGGTGACCGGGGCGTCTGGCCAGGGCGTGCCTCCGATCCCGGGAATCGGGTAGTCCCACATGCCGGTCGACGTGTTGCGGTTGTAGCTGATGAGGCCCCAGACGACCTTGCCCATCCGCCCCGCCGCAACGTACTCGGCCGCTTTCTGGTGCAGCCGTTCGTTGAGTCCTGAACCGCCAACCTGCAGCACGCGCCCCGTCTGCTCCACAAGCGCGTCCAGCTTGGCCGCCTCGTCGATCGTGTACGTCATCGGCTTCTCGAGGTACACGTCCTTGCCCGCCAGCAGCGCCGCGCGCGCGATCGGATAGTGCAGGTGATCGGGCACGACGATGACCACGCCGTCGATGTCGGGGCGCGCCAGGAGCGCCGCATAGTCGCGTCCGCTGCGTTCGGCGCCCGTCTGCTTCTGCGCGTTGTCCACGCGCGGCTGCCACACGTCGCAGACCTCGACGAACTCGACGTCGTTGAGGCGATCGCGGCGCGGGAAGAAGCCGCGCCGGAGCAACACCTCGAACTGCATGCCACACCCGATGAACCCCAGGCGGATGCGGTCGTTGGCGCCGAGCACGCGCGCGGCCGATCGCGCCGGTTGTGCCGCGAACAGGTGGTCGGCCCTGCCCACGAGAGACGCGCCGGCGACGGTGGCCGCCGTCTGCCCGAGGAACTGCCGCCGGGTGGTAACGCTACGGGAATCGGAACTCACAGGTCGTGCTCCTCGGGGAGGCCCACGCCTCCCGATCGTCGGCGAACCGCACCCCACGTGGCGGTCGCTCCTTCGACCTATACGGTGCGGCAGGCGCCCGCGTGTACCCGGCGCGGTATGCTGAAGCCGCCCATGGCTCCCTATCAGGATCTCGTCGCGCAGTTGCGGACGGCGTTCCCGGCGCCGGTGTCCGACCGCCTGCACGACGCCTACTTCGTCTTCTCGTTCCTGCGGGCGCTCGATCAGGTCGACGCGCTGAAGTCGGCCGCGCCCATGCTCGGCACGCCCGTGACGCTCGACTACGCCGCCGCACGACGGCAGCGACTCGACGGGGCGCCGCGCACGCTCGAATCCGTGACCAGTGACCTGGTCGGCTACCTCTCCGGCATGTTCCTGTGGGGCCATCCGCGCGCGCAGATCAACGTGGTGCCCGCGCCGACGATTCCGAGCATCATCGGCGGCCTGCTGCCGTCCATCTACAACCCGAACCTCGTGAGCGAGGAGTCGTCGCGACAGGTCGGACGCGCCGAGGTCGAGGCCGTGGCCATGACGGCGGCGCTCGTCGGCTACGACGCGGAACGGGCCGATGGCGTGTTCACGTTCGGCGGAACAGGCACGCTGCTCTACGCGGCCAAGATCGGACTCGAGAAGGCCATCCCCGGTGCGCGACGCGAGGGCGTGCGCGATCGTCCGGTGATTGTGTGCAGCGACAGCGCGCACTACGCCTGCCAAACGGTGACCAACTGGCTCGGGCTCGGCGAGAACAATCTCGTCGAAGTGCCCACGACGGACGACAACCAGATCCGGCTCGATGCCTTCGAGCAGACGCTGACCCAACTCCTCGACGAGCGTCGTCCCATCGCCTGCATCGTTGCCACGATGGGGACGACGGATGCGTTCGGCCTCGACGATCTCGAAGGCATGGTGCGCGTGCGGGATCGACTGGTGCGAGAGCGCGGGCTCGACTACGTGCCGCACATCCACGCCGACGCGGTGATCGGATGGGCGTGGAGCGTGTTCACCGACTACGACTGGAACGCCAACCCGCTCGGCTTCCGCCATCGCACCGTGCGCGCGCTCGCAGGCACGTCACGGCGCATCAGGCATCTCGGGCTCGCCGACTCGGTGGGTATCGACTACCACAAGACGGGATTCGCACCGTACGTGTCGAGCGCGATCCTGCTGAAGGATGGGAGCGACCTCGCGCAGCTGGTGCGACGACAGGAAGACACGCCGTACATCTTCCAGTCAGGCGAACGGCATCCGGGTCGTTACACGCTCGAGACGACGAGGCCGGGCAATGGTCCGCTGGCGGCGCTGGCCAACCTGCGTCTGTTCGGACGCACAGGGCTTCAGTCACTCCTCGGTCACGTCGTTGCGATGGCGGAGGAACTGCGCGAGCAACTCGAAGGACACTCCGCCACCACGGTGCTCAACGCTGACAACTTCGGTCCCGTGACACTGTTCCGCGTCTACCCCGATGGCGTCGACACGTTCAGCATACCGGAGCAGGAGCGGACCGATCCCGCGCGGCGCGCGGACCTGCTCGCGCACAACGCGTACAACAGGCGCATCTTCGAACATATTCAGTCGGACGCGCTCGAAGGCCGTGGCGTCGTCATCTCGATGACCGACGCGTATCGCCACACGAACTACGGCGAGCCCATCGCCGCGCTCAAGTCGTACATCCTGAGCCCGTTCTCCGACAGCGTGCACGTAGCGGCGGTACTGGAGTCGATCTGGAAAGCCCGCGCAGCCATCGCCGCCGAAGACGCCGCCGCGCGCGCCTGACAACGAGAGCAGGGGCGAACCCGGCTTCCTCAATCGCGCAGACGCCGGGCTGCGGCGGCCATCAGGACGATCGCCGCCGCGGTCAGCGCGCCGACGCGCCACGACAGGCCTGCCAGCACCTGCGAGACGCCCGGTGCCTCGTACCGGAAGCGCGGAAGCGCGGCGTAGTCGGCCCGCCCAAGGGGCGTGACCTCGAAGAGTCGAGACAGGAAGAACGTACGCCACGTGTGATGGAACTGCTCGACGGCACGCCGGTAGGCGGCGACTGCGTGATCGTCGGTGCCCGCGGCACTCGTCAACAGCGCGTGCGCGAGCAGCGTCGGCGAGGCGATCGACGTCCGGCGAGCGAGCACCTCCTGTTCCCGCTTCGCCGCGGCGATCCGTTCGAGCGTCGGGAGAACAGCGCGTTCAGTCGCGTAGTCGCGCGCTTCTCCCACGAGATAGTAGGGTCCTGAGGCGAAGTCGACGCGCGCCGCGCGTCCGACGATGGAACCGTAGCGCTCGGCCAGCCCCGGCTCTTCCTTCAGGAACGCCGCAAGCACGTCGTCTGCTGGACGTTCATCGGCATCTGCTTTCGCCTCACGCTCTGCCCGAATCTGAAGCGCTCGGCTCGGAACCGGAACCTGCCACTCCAGCCAGAGGCGCACCGTCGTGGGTACGATCAGCACGGCGCACATCCAGCAGGTCATCAGCACCACGAGCGCGCGAGCCGTCGTCGATCTCGCGGCAGTGCCATATAGAGTTGCTCCCCACCAGAAGGCGACGTACGCGAGCGCGCCACCCGTCCACGCCACGATTCGCGGAGCGATCTCCGCACGCGACTCGTGCGCTGACAGCAGCCATGCGCCAGCTCCTGCCGCGACGACAGGCGCCACGGTCAAGACGATCCGCGGCGCGGCCCGCACGAGGACCACGGACGTGAGCCGCACGGGTTGTGATCGCACGAGCATCCACGTCCCACGTTCGCGATCACCAGCGACGAGATCGGCGCCGAGCGCGATGACGAGCAGCGGCAGGAAGACCAGCACCACCATCGTCGCGTCGAGCGTGCCGCTCGCCAGCACGAGCGGATGCGCCGTCTGCTCGCCCTGGCGAAAGGGATCGATCAGTCGATTGGTGCGGATGCGATAGACAGTCGGCGTGACATCCAATCGGCCCACGGCGAGCACCGACAGCGGGGGCGGCGGCAGCGCGGCCACCCTGAACGACCAGCTCGCACCCACCCACTGCGGATGCGTGGGACCGTGCTGAACGTAGCGGTCCACCGACCCGATTGTCTGGCCTGCCAACTGCTGTTCGGCAGCCGCGGCCTGGCTGGCCGCCTCATGTTCCGTGTCGTGCTCCTGGCGGACGACAGCGTCGTACGCGCGAACGTCCGCTGTCAGTCTCGCGTGCGCGTTCCACAGCGCGTAGGCGAGCAGGACCGCGAACAGCCCCAGCGCCAACAAGGCGGTGCCATCCCGCCCGAGCATGCGGCATTCCATCCGCAGGACGTGGCGCAGCGGAAGGGACGGCCGGATCGCGGTGCTCATGACACGCGTACGCGGCCCGTGGTGAACCACAGCACGCCGACCATCGCCACCGTCCATGTGGCAACCACGACAACGTGAGCGCGATTGCGTTCCAGCACCGTCATCAATCGCGGCGGAGCGTCCTCGAACACGGGAATGCGGCTCCAGAGGCGAGCGTCGCCTTCATGGCGCACGCCGGTCTTCAGGAAATCCCCGACGTTGTGGCGAACGCTGTCCTCGTTCAGGATGCGCACGGCCGTACGCCGATACTGCTCGGCACGTGCGGCGAACGCACGTGTGTGCCACGCGTCGGTGCCCGCGATGGCCGAGGACAGTTCACGGACCGACACGAGCGGCGTGGCCCAGGCGAGCATCGTCAACCATCGTTCCTGCGCCCGGTGACTCGCGGCGAGGGTCTCGAACACGCTGCCGACACGCGCGGTGTCGTCGTCCTCCTGATCGAGTTGAGCCACCGACGCCGGTGAAACAGGCAGATCGTCGGCATGGCTCACGCCGTACTGGACGAGGAGCCGCGCCGTTGCTGCGGGCACGAGGTCTTCCCAATAGGAGGGACGGTCCTTCTCGGCCTCCCGCAGTGCCGCGAGAAACGCCTGCGGTGTCGGCGACGGTGCGACGTGCGTGGCGATCTCGACCGCGGCACGGGGTCCGAGCACGGTCATGCCGAGCCAGAGTGCGACCGATGCGACCAATGCCGTCCGTGTCGTTGCCGCCCGGACCGATATCGAGAGGATGGCGCAGGCAAAGAGCGTGAGCCATGCGACGTGGACCGCCGCAGCAGCGCACACGCGCGTCCAGACGTCACGCCACGGCCCCCAGCCCGTCGCCGCCAACGACACCGCCAGTGCCCCGATCGTAACGGCCGTGCCCAACCAGACGGGCGCCGATCCGCCGAGCAGCTTGCCAATGCCGAGCAGACGTGGGCTGACGCCCTGGCTGAGCAGCAGACCGAGCCGTCCTGACTCTCGCTCGTCGGAGACCGCACCGTGCAGCAGCACGACCAGCAGCAGCGGCAGGACGATCTGAAGCGTCGAGGCCGGCGTCAGCGTCGCAAGCTGGCGTATCGACGCTTCGTCCTCGGCAGGCATGAAACGAGGAAGCTGTTCGCCATGTGCTTCGAGATGGCGTATCTGCCCCACGTAGTCCAGCGTGCCAGGATCGAACATCGCGAGCGGCGACACGGCGCGGAACACGAAGAAGCCGTGATGCGCCGCGCTGTGCGGACTCTTCGGCGTCTGCGCCACCCACACGGCACGCTCGCTCTCGGCGGCAGCCTGCTGCTCTTCACGCACCTGCTGCAACTGGCGGGCACCCGCACCCAGTCCCGTCAGCACGAGCAACAGCACGAGTGACGCCATCCACCACGCGCGACCGTCTCGTTGCGCATCCCGCCATTCCCGGCCCGCTATCGACAGGAGGCGCGCCATCGCTACCCTCAGAACGAATACCGCAACGCGACTTCGACCTCCCGAGCGCCTCCTCGCGGCCCCGCCGTAGCCGTGATGGTCCCGTACGTGTCGGCTGTCGCGAAGAAGCCCATGTTGTTCGAACCAGACACCCAGAAGTTCGCGGTGTTGAACGCGTTGAAGGCACTGATGCGCGCATCCATGCGCTGGCCGCGCCACGGAAGCGGAATCGCCTTGTTGATGCTGAGATCCACGACCGAGTACGAGGGCCCTCGCAGCACGTTGCGCGATCCCGCGCCACCGGGCCTGGTCTGCTGGAGTTGCGCGCGCGCGGCCGCCGGATCGGCGAACAGGTTCGGTCGCCCGTTCGGACCCGTGCGCGTGAGATCCGTCCGCAGCTCACCCTCGACCGTCGCCGGCCCGCTGAGGATGAAGGCGGTGGAGCGTGGCGCCCCGTTGGCGATGATCACCGGAAGACCCGAGCGCCACCGCCAGATGCCGGACACGCTCCAGCCGCCAAGGAGGCCGCGGAGCGGGCCTCCGGGGCTGGGCAGTTCGATCGACGCGTTGGCGTTCACGTTGTGGCGAACGTCGTAGTCCGCGTACGCCCAATGGAGATCCGGTTCGAGGGAGTTGTGAAGCTGGCCCTCGCTGCCCAGGCTTCCACCCACCAGGGGCGATCCTCCGGACGCGTTCTCTGCCGCCGACACCAGATCCCGAGCGACGCCGAAGACGTAGTTCACCGCGAATGACGTGCCTCGCGCCTGACGCCGCACCGTGAGCTGCAGACTGTCGTACTCCGAGCGTCCTCCCCCGGACCATGTCGGCAGCCACTGGAACTGCGGCACGAACAGCACGAAGCCGTCGCGTTCCGGGTCCACCGTCGTGTTCCAGGGACTGTTCCCGCCAGTGCTGGTATCCAGCGTCGAGAGCGATCGCGCCCAGTTCGGCGCGTTCGTCGCCATGAACGCGTAGAACGCCTGACTCGGTGTCATCGAGGCGAACGCCTGGTTGTTCAGCCGTGCCGCGAGGTACGCCGGCAAGCCGGGCATCATGTTCTCGACGAACGGGATCACCGGCACGCCGGAGGGTGCAGCCGGGTTGATGGCCGGCCGCGTGATGTCCGGACCGATGAGATCGGCCGCCACGTTCTGCGCCTGCCAGAACGTCTGTCCGGACGAGGGATCGGTCAGCAGCCCGGACAGCTGCGCGTAGTCCTTCTTCAGCAGCAGGTCCTTGCCGCGTGTTCCGACATACGCGACGTCGATCACCACGCCGCGGCCGAGATCACGCTGGAACGACACGCTGGTGCTCAGTGAGTAGGGCGTGCGGACCGCATCATCGACGGCGAATCCGAACGCGGTGAAGTTGGCCGGGACCGTCGCCGGGAAGCTCCCACTCGACGGGATGGCGAAGTACGCGCCGAGATCCGGCAGTCCCGTGCATCCGGACGAACCGCAGGTGCCGCTCATGCGGCTGCACGCCCAGGACGTCGAACACCGTGGACGAGGGTATCGTGCAGGTGAGGGCCTGCGGCGGGCCGTCTCCTGTCAGGTTGTACTGCGTCAGGTAGTAGGCACCGACGCGCGAGAAGATCGCCTGCTCGCGCTCCAACTCCCTGTACTCACGAAGCGCGAGGCGCCCTGCCCCACCGTCGATATCAGCATGGAGCGCAACGATGCGATCGGAGTCCGGGTACGGCAGGGGCCGCCACAGGAGTGCATCGGCAATGCTCAGGATCGCGGTGACGGCGCCAAGGCCGATGGCAAGCGTCAGGACGACGGCTGCCGCGAGGGAGGGGTGGCTGGTGAACGTGCGTGTGCCCAGACGGAACCAGCGCATCGTGCCAGTGTCCGGATTCTGCCCTGACCACGCAGCCGACACCGCACGAGCGGTCGCTATCGCCCAACCGGCGGCTCACGCGAACGGCCTGCCCGCATCACAGGCTTCAGAGTGGCCCTACCGATGTCCTGCTCGAGCATGGCCTACACAGCCACGATGTCGAGCAATTTGCCGAGCCCGGCGAAGTCGTCGGGATTCCTCGTGTAGAGCGGAAGGCCTGCTGCCACGGCTGTCGCGGCGATCAACAGATCCATCGCACGCGCACCACGTGCCTTGCGGCCGCCTGCCAGGACAGCTGCATAGACACGCCCATAGGCTCTGGCCACAGCCGCGTCCATCGGAAGCGGGTCGAAGGTGGCCTCCACACGCTGGAGACGTTCCTGTCGGCGCGCTCGCTCCACAGGGTCTTTCGTCGCATGCGGGCCTGCGGTCAACTCGGCGAGCGTCACCGCCGAGATGCTGATCTCGAGAGGCAGTTGCGCCGGAGCAAGTTCGGCGAGATCGATGACGACCGACGTGTCGAGCAAACCGCGTGGATCGCGGGGCTCACGCGCGCGGGGTGGGGTCCTGGTCGATGAAGGCATCGACATCCTTCCGGAACCGCCGCCGGTCGATTCGCGGGGATCCGCTGAGTGCGGCAATGGCTGTCGCCGCGGAGACGAACACGCGCTGACGAACGGGCTGCAATTCGCCGACAGGCACGCCGTTTCGGGTCACGACGAAGGCGTGTCCCTTGTCCAGGTCGCGCATGATGCGTCCGCTGTCGTTGCGGAGCTCGCGCTGTGTGATGTGTCTGGACATGACAGCCAAGTGTAGCACGTGCGCTACATCCACGACGCTCCCACGCATCCGACACCACACGAGCAGTCGCTCTCCACAAACAGGTGGCTCGCGCGCGTGAATGGCCAGTTTCCTAAGCCTGCTGTACGCCTCGGCAGATTCTCCTCACTTGACACGCCGTTCGACGGCTACCCTGTTGCGTCTACACCTCATCGGGAATCCGGCGAGGAGAGCGTGCAACCCACGAGCCCCCATGACCATCAAAGCCTACGGCGCCCATGCCGGCGACCAGCCTCTTGTCTCCCTGGACATCACACGGCGCGCTCCTGGCGCGCATGACGTCCAGATCGCCATCGCCTACTGCGGCATCTGCCATTCGGACGTCCACCAGGTGCGCTCGGAGTGGGCGGGCACGCTGTACCCGTGCGTACCGGGACACGAGATCGTCGGGCGTGTGGCGGCGGTGGGCGCGCATGTGTCGGGCTTCGCACCGGGCGATCTCGTCGGCGTGGGCTGCATCGTCGACAGCTGCCAGCAGTGCGACGACTGCGCGGCAGGTCTCGAGAACTATTGCGACGGCATGATTGGCACGTACAACGGCCCGACGCCAGACGCTCCCGGGCATACGCTCGGCGGCTACTCGCAGCAGATCGTCGTCCACGAGCGCTACGTGCTTCGCATCAGACACGCCGAGGCGCAGCTGGCTGCCGTGGCACCGCTGCTCTGTGCGGGCATCACCACGTACTCGCCGCTGCGCCACTGGAACGTCGGACCGGGGCACAGAGTGGGCGTGGTCGGCATCGGCGGCCTGGGCCACATGGGTGTCAAGCTCGCGCACGCGATGGGTGCACACGTCGTCGCCTTCACCACGTCCGAGTCCAAGCGTGAAGCCGCCAGGACACTGGGGGCCGACGAGGTCGTGGTGTCCCGCAACGCCGACGAGATGGCCGCGCAGACCAAGCGCCTGGACTTCATTCTGAACACCGTTGCCGCGCCACACGATCTCGACGCATTCCTCGCGCTGCTGAAGCGCGACGGCACGATGGCGCTGGTGGGCGCGCCGGCCACGCCGCATCCGTCGCCCAACGTCTTCGGCCTCATCATGAAACGCCGCAGCCTGGCCGGCTCGCTGATCGGCGGCATCCCGGAGACGCAGGAGATGCTCGACTTCTGCGCCGAGCGCGGCATCGTCGCCGACATCGAGCTGATCCGCGCCGAGGGTATAAACGACGCCTACGAGCGGATGCTCGCAGGTGACATCAAGTATCGGTTCGTGATCGATAACGCATCGCTCTCGGCGTGACCGTCCGAGGAACCCGTTGCATCGCGGTCAGCGCCGCTATCCGGCCGGCGCTGGCTGCATCCAGCGGCACGACGTGCTCGCGAGACTCGCGTTGGGCGGTCCGGTCGGGGCCGCGAAGGAGCGGTTCTCCGGCCCGCTAGTACGATACCCGCAGGCCCACGTGTGCGGCCCGCGGCGAGCCCGGGTACAGCACACGCGCATCGGCACCCGCGACATTGAGCACACCAAGCGTGGCGACATAGTGCCGATCGAACACATTGCGCACCTCGCCGAACAGTTCCCACCGTCGACTCGAGAGGCCGGCGCGCACCCCCATGAGACCGTAGGCGTCGACGCCATACGTGCTGGCGAAGTCGGCCGTTCGCTGCCCGACGAGATCGAAGGTCGGACCAGCGTAGAAGCCACCCGCGTGCCGATAGATGATCTCCCCGCGCGCAGCGTACCGCGGCGCCGCCGGCAGGCGGTTGTCCCCGTAGATCGGATCTCCATCGAAACGGAATCGATTGATCGTCAGGCTGACGAGCGGATCGATGCGGTGGCGATCGCCCACGGGCATGCTGACGCTGCCGAGCGCTTCGATACCAGCGTGAACGGTCCTGTCGATGTTCGTCGTCAGGCTGTTGCCCGGCGCACCAGGATCGTCAACGGAGAGGATCTCGTCGTCGATGCGCGCGTAGTAGGCCGTGACGTCCCATGACCAGCGCGGACCGGACGCCTGGCTTGCTGTCGATCGGAGTCCGATCTCGCCCACCGTCCCCGACATCGGTTCGAGCGTCGCACCGCCGCCGGCGACGTTGTCTTCCATCTGGAACGTCGTCGGTGCTTCGTAGAGACGGCTGACGTTCCCGTAGACCTCGACCGCCGGTGACAGTGACGCAATCGCACCGGCACGCGGGCTGAACGCCGTGTAGCGTCGCCTCGGATTGTTGACGTCGCCATTCCGTGCGTCGGTCGTGCGAACATCACGCGCGCCAGTCGACACCTGCGCGCCAGCGACGACGGTCCATCGACTGGAGGCGTGCCAACGATTCATGAGGTACGCCTCCGTGCTGTCTGCGCGGTTGTCGACGTACTGATTGATCCCGTTCTTGCGCCCACCGTCGTTGAAGTAGTTGCCGCCCTCGACCGAGCCCCGGCCGTAGGTCACGCCCATCACCAGGTCGTGCGCGCCGACCTTGTGGTTGTAGCGCACCACGCCGCCAAGATCGCGATGGTCCGTGTCGATCAGCAGGCTGAAGACCTCGACCGGGGGCGTCGGCCCGGGGCCATCGAAGTCAATCATGACCTTGTCGACGATCGGGTGGTAGAGCGACTGGGCCTCGTAGGACAGCCCGACCATGAGCGACCGGTTCGGCGCGGGGGTCCACATCGCGCGCGCCGCCACACGCGCGGTGGTGAGGTCCTTTCCGTAGTTGCCACCGAGCGCCTGTCCGCTGGCCTGATTCGGATCGACGGCACTCTCGTCGCGCGTGAGCGCACCCGGCAGGTGCTGCCGGTTGTTGACGTATGTGCCGAACACGCGCACCTCGACCGTGTCGGACGCCTGCCACCCGGCGTTCGTATAGACGCCCCAGCGCCGCTGACGACTGTGCTCGCGATACCCGTCGAACTGCCGGCCCTCGAACGTTACCAGGCCGTCGAGCGCGCCACGTGTACTGCCGATGGTGGCGCGACCGTTGAACGGCCCATAGCTGCCACTGTCGAGGGATACCGACACCGGCGAGCTGTTGCGCGCTGTCGGTGAGACGAAGTCGATCGCCCCTCCCAGGGTGCTCGCACCGTAGGTCAGCGCGTTGGCACCACGCGCGATGGCGGCGTACCGGATACTGAGCGGATCGACGACGCGGTTGTGATTGTTGCCGTCGGCCGACGTGACGGGTAGCCCGTCCTGGAACATCTTGATCCCGTTCCGATCGTAGTCCACCGAATCCAGATTGGACCCGCGACTCGAGAAGAAGATCTCGTCGCCACCGGCACTGCTCTCGGCCCACACGCCGGGCACATAGCGCAACGCATCGGCCATGCCGGTGATCGAACGGCGGAAGAGTTCGTCGCCGTCCACGACCGTCACGCCGCCTGGCGTCAGGGCCCGCTGCCGCTCGATCGCGGTACGCTCGCGGGCACCAGTGACGACCACACTCTCGGCGAGCGTCGACACCCCGAGTCGCACATCGACGGTGGCGGCGGCATCCGAGACGGCGCTGACGTGTCGTTCGGCCGGCTCGAATCCTGATGCCGCAACGCGGAGCGTGTACGCGCCGGGCGGAACGTCTTCGAAGTGATAGCGCCCCTGGTCGTCGGCGATGGTCGCCCGACGGGCGATGCGGGTGCCAACGAGTTCGACCGTCGCCCCGGGGACCGCCGCCCCTGTCTGATCCGCGATGCGTCCGCCGATGACAGCCGCCTGCTGCGCCGAGATCGCGGTCGTTGTTGCCAACAGCATCGCGAACAGCGCGAGCGTCACGCGATGACCAAGCACGTTCATGTCTTCACACTCCCGAGCGGATTGTACGGACGACCTGCAACAGCGAGGGTGTGGCGTTTCGTCGCAGGGCGGTGCGTCACGCAGCGCGGAGACGCCGAGCATCCATGAGGCTCGCCAGTACCGCGCAGTGTCTGCCGCGGTGCTGGCGGGCGTGACGTCCCCCGCGACAACATGACGCACCCCTCTGGCCCTCGTGGCGTGCACACAATGGCGCGGTGAGAGGATGTCGCGTCAGCATCGTCGGTGTCGCGCTCGTCATCGGTACGGTGAGTGCGGGCTGCCAGCAGACCGACACACCTGCCACGGGTGAGCCGCGCGTTACTGCACGTCACGCCATCGCGAGTCCGGCGCGCGCGAACGCCGTGCACCTCGTGTCGCTCGACACGGCCATCGAACTGCGCTGGACATCGTCGGGCTCGTCACGCGTGGCGAGGAGTGCAGATGGTGGCATGACGTTCGGATCGCCGAGTACCGACGAGACACGCATGACTCCCACCGGCGCCCTTCGCGTGTCGCCGACAGCCGATGCGGGCGTGTGGCACATCGAAGATCCCGGTGGCGACGCCAGCGCACCGTGGGCGGTCGCACTCCCGTCGCTGATCCCTCTTGCGCGACCTGTCGCTGTCAGCGAGCCGACGGGGACAACCGTGCTCGTCACCGTCGAGACGCGTCAGACAAGTGCGGTGGTGATGCTGCAGCGCTACGTCCGCGCGCCGCGCATCGCTCCCGGCGCGCCAGCCATGCGCGTCGCGTGGCCCATCGAGATAGGCCGCCCGACGGGTGCGCCGGGCCAACCCGCCGTCACGGTGGTGCCGGGTGCCGCTGTCGTCGCGTGGGCCGAGTCGGATGCCGTCCGCGTGGTCCGCGTCGACCTGCCCCCCGTCCTCTGCCGACACCCACTCGGGTCCGTGCTGTGAGACGTCGCCGCGTGCACGCCATCGCTGTCTGGGTCGCACTCGTCTGCCCGCTGGTCGCGGCCGCGCAAGTCGTGTCGGCGCAGGAGCCGGCGCGTGGGGATGTCGGCACGCGCGCGGGCGTGCTCGCCGCACGCCTCATGAGCCCGTACTGCCCGGGCCTCACCCTGGCAGCGTGTCCGTCCGGCGCGGCGACGACGCTGCGCATGGACATTGCAAGGCGCCTGTCCGACGGAGAGACGCCGGAGGCGATTGTCGACGACCTCGTGGCACGCTTCGGCGACGAGATTCGCGGCATGCCGAGCACGCGTGGTATCGGCCTCGGTCTCTGGCTCGCCGTGCCGGCCAGTGGAGTCCTCGTCCTCGCCGCCCTGCGTGCGGCCGCACGGCGCGGACCGTCGACGACGCGCGAAACCGACACGCCGCTGATCGTCACGCCGAGCGCGCGCCTGCTGGAGCGACTCGACGAAGAACTCGAGCAGATGGAATGACGCGGGCCGCCACGCTCGGCCTCCTCTTGCTGGTGACGGCCGCGTGCGATGCGCCGGCTCACCGCGATTCCCCCGCGCGCCCCGCGACTTTCGCCGTCCCGACACCGTCACCGTGGCTCGCACGGTCGAAGCGATGGCCGAGGTGATCGCTCGCGGTGGGCCGCCTTCCTCCTCACCCTCGGCGACGCGTCGCCGTCAACCAGCAGAGAAAAGGAGCCGTGACATGTGTCGTTCGCTCAGATGGAGTCTCCCGTTCGTGCTCATCGCCATGGGGGTCGCCATCCCGTGCGCCGCTCAGGACGCGGGTATCCGCGGCGAGGGGGCCTGGATTCGCCAGCCTGCGCCGTCGCGCGACGTGACGGCCGCGTACGTGGTGCTCGTCAACGACGGCGATACGCCGGTGTCCATCGTCTCCGGCACGAGCACCGCCGCCACGACGATCGAACTCCATGAGATGGCGATGAAGGACGGCATGATGCGGATGCGGCGCGTGCAGGAGATCGTCGTTCCACCACGGGGGCGGATCACCCTCGCGCCTGGCGGCCTGCACCTGATGCTCTTCGGCCTGACGTCGCCCCTGCAGGTCGGCGCGCGCGTCGAGCTCGTACTCGGCACGGCCGATGGCAAGACGATACCCGTGCAGGCCGACGTCAGGACCGCGGACGCGCTCCGATGATCCGCCTCGCGACGCTACTGAGCCTCTGCCTCGCGCTGGCCGCGTGTCGCCAGCCACAGCCGTTGCCCGTGCTGTCCGTCGGCGGCGACTTCACGCTCACCGATCAGAACGGGCAGCCCTTCCAGTCATCGTCGCTGCGTGGCCAGGTCGTCCTGGTGTTCTTCGGCTACACGTTTTGTCCCGACGTCTGTCCGACGACGCTCTCGAAACTGAGTGCCGTCACGCGCCGCCTGGGCACTGATGCCGCGCGCGTCAAGACGGTGTACATCACTGTGGATCCGGCACGTGACACCCCCGCGGTCATGCGCGAGCATCTCGGCCTGTTCCGGGTGGATGCCGTGGGGCTCACCGGCTCCGATGCCGCGATCGCGCAGGTGGCGCAGCAGTTCGGTGCGGCGTACGAGATCGAGCCGACCGATTCGGAGGCGGGCTATCTCGTGGCACACACGACCATGCTGTACGGCATCGATCCCGAAGGACGGACCCGTATCCTCTTCAGGTACGAGGCGCCCGTCGACGAGATCGTCGACGGGATTCGCGCCATGCTCTGAGCAAGGCGAGCACTCGACGCCAGGCTCCGCGAAGCGCCGACGCCGCCGCCGGCTAGTGGTGGACAGCACGCAGTGCCAGGGGCGTCAGCGTGACGGCGACGTGCCCGGACTCGTTCCACGTCCACGTCCATCGATGCGTTTCCCTGGAGCGATGCGCATCGCCCATCGAACGTCCAGTGACGCTCGCGACGGCGGGTGTCGCTTCGAGCACGACTTCGCTGGCCGCGCTGGCCGCAAGGATCTGCGCCAGCGTCGCCACCAGTCTCGTCATGGCCTGAGTCACGGCCCAGGCAAGCAGGCCGCCCAGTACGACGAAGGCGCCGCTTGCCGGCAGCATCCCCTTCAGGAAGCCCAGCGCGGGCGCCAGCGCGACCGACTCCGGCACCTCGATCCATACGGACCACGGAATGCCCGCGAGCGCGATCTCCGTGCCGCGCCATTCTGACCCGTCCGCACGCCGATAGCGCACGATCTCGGTTTCAGTGGCCGGCGGCGGCGCGTCGACCCGGTCCTGCAGGTCCGTCCAGACGCCGGATTGCCGAGACCCGACGCGGATCGCTCCGCCGTCGCTCAGCAGCCGGTTGATCAAGTCGGCGGCCGCCGGCGTCGCCATACGACGGCGAAGCACCAACAGTCCCGGCTCGCTCCGTTCCTCGTCGCTTGCCTGAACCTCGATTGCCAGCTCGGAGTACACCAAGGGCCCACTGGCAAGAACCGGTCGCAATCCCGCGGCGGCCGGAGGCTCGGAGACGTGCGAGACAGGCAGGCCGGGGCCGTCGGAGCCCGAAGGCGCGATGGCGCTGGCTATCCGTGTCTTCGACGCCGTCCACAGCTCGACGCTCAACAGCTGGGACGTCGAGTGCAGTACGGTCTCGACCTGCCGTTGGGCGGCGGCCATCGCCGCAGGATCGGACGGTCGAAGGCCGCCCCGGATCGCAGGATGTGCTGCCGCGCGGCGGGCCTCTTCATGGCGCTGCGCGGTCGACTGCGCCAGCACCCGGCCCCATTGTCTGGCCGCGCTCTGTAGGCGCTCGTCCGCGGCAACGACAACGGCCTTCCTGACCGCCAGATACGCCGCAAGCCCCCCAGCGGCGACAGTGAGCAGCAGAAACACCGCGAGGATGAGCGGCAGTCGCCTGCGCAACGAACCCCAACGGCGCGCAACGCCAGGTTGAGGCCTGTCCGCCGCCTTCGCGTTCAGGTCGGGCGGCAGGGTCGGAGCAGAGTCACCCATTGGTGGTCCCTCGTGCGTCAGTGTTCTTCAAGCCATTCGCTGGCGCCGAAGAATCATATGACTCCTCTATCGGCGATCAGCGACGAAGCGTGAGCTGGCTGCAACCGGACGATCGTGTCCTTGCAGAAGTCCTCCGGCGCGGCCGTCTCTGTCGAGAGGACCGCTCCGGCAGAGTGCGCCTGACTTCCTTCTGGTAGAGTCTTGGCCGTCGATGCACCGCGGACGCCGTCATCCCGAACATCGCCGCGCACGCTGCACGCGCGTGCGCCTGCACTGATTGTCCGTGCCTGCAGACGACGCCATTCCACCGTTCGTCGGTCGAGAGGCCGAACTCGCGTGGCTTCGTGAGCTGTGGAACGAAGCCACACCCCCCGGACGTACAGGGCCGCGCCTCGCCGTACTCATCGCGGAGACCGGCCTCGGCAAGTCGCGCATCGTCCAGGAGTTCTATAGGCAACTCGTCGCCGATCCCGTCTGGAACGATAGCGGCTATTGGCCCGACGCTTTCACGGACGCGACATCGGTCGCGCACGTGAACCCGGACCTGACGACGCATGCGCCGCCGGGACCACCTCGCTTCCTCTGGCTCGGCACGCGGTGGCTCGACGTGGACGCGCGCAATGCCGAGGCGCGCCGGCTCGCCATTCCCGATCTGCGCGAACGACTGGCGTCCCACGTTCGCACGGCCATCCATCACGCCCCGCTGTGGAACCGTCTGCGCGGCACGTACGCGCGCGTGCTGAAGGATCACGGTCTCGCGGGCGGACTCGAACAGGTCGTGCAGGAAGGCACAGGCAAGCTGTTCGAGGCGGCGACGGGCGGGCTGCCGTTCGGCGGACTGCTCGTGACGCTGGCCAAAGCGGCGCCGAGCGTCTTTGCCGGCCCCGATCGCCCTGTCGATCACGCGGCGGGCGTTCGCGCTGACGCGATGGATGCCTTCCTCGACGAGTTGCACGAGGTGTTCGGCGGCTTCGGTGGTGGCGGTCTCGTGCTGCCCACCGTGCTGTGGCTGGACGATGCGCAATGGGCGGATGAGGATACGGTGTCCGTGCTGCGCCGGGTGTGGGAACGCGGCGTCGAACGCAACTGGCCGCTGCTCATCGTCGTCACGCATTGGGAACGCGAGTGGCGCGTGCTGGGCACACTCGACGGGCAGTCGCGCGCCGCCTCGCTGCGCCGCTTCGATGATGAGCCCGGTGCGCACACGCGCATCCTGGAAGCCGCGTCGGAGGCCGATCTCGATGCCGTGCTGCGCGCACGCCTGCCCGGCCTCACGGTCCTGCAGCGGCAACTCGTGCTGTCGCGGGCCGGTGGCAACTTCCTCACGCTGGTGGAGAACATCGGCGAACTCGTGTCGCAAGCAGCCAACTTCATCGGGCGGGACGTGGGGGGCCCGCTCGCAAAGGCTGGCGAGCGGCGCGTGGCCGACTGGGAGTCCGATCGTGAGCGCCGCGTGCGACAGCGATTCGCCGCGCTGGACGAACAGGTCCGCGATCTCCTTGGCTGGTCGAGCCACGGCGGGCAGCGCTTCCTGCACGAAGTGATGGCGCGCTTCCTCGCCGCACGACACGGGCGGACAGACGACAGCGTCGATGCGCAGGCGGCGCTCGACCCATGCGTCGATCCGCTCGCCATCCTGTCGAAGCCCTCGTCGATGTTCTTCGAGTTCCGCGACGTGACCCTCCACCGCTGCGCGCGCGAGTACTTCGACCTCTATCTCGCCGAGCAGGATGAACCCGCCCTCGTGTCGGCATTGCGGGACACGCTGGCAGGCTGGATCAACGCCTGCTACGACGCATCGGGCGAGTTCGCGCAGTGGGGATGGACGGAGGACGGTGAGTACGACGAGTCGACGCCACTGCTGATGCGGCTGGACGTGACGGCACGCCGCGAGATCATCACGCGCGCGGCACGCGATCTCCCGATCGATGAAGAGGGATGGGACTCGCCCGTGCGTCAGGCCGGGTTGAGGGCACGCCTGTGGCTGATGGACGTATGTGCCGGCGAGCACCTGTGGCGCGAAGTGGCGCGGGTGGCTGACTCACTCTCCACGCTCGATGGCCATACGCTGACGCCCGGTGTCGTCGCGCCGTGGATGCTCGTCAGGGCCGCGGCATATGCCCGCCTGGCGGGTGCCGGGAACGCGGAGCGCCTTCAGGACACGGCCATCGCCTTCGCACGGGAGGTGGCTGGAAGCGATTCGGGAGCCTATGCGGATGCGCTGATCGCGCGCGGCAGGGCGATCGCCGAACGCGCGCCGCAGGACGGTGTGCGGCTGCTCGAGCAGGCACTGGACGTGTACGACGCACTCGAAGGACCGACAGGCCACAACGTGCTTCGCGTGAAGGGTGCACTGGCACTCGCCTGCGTCCAGACCGGCGACGTGGCGCGCGAAGAACAGCTGCTCCGTAACATCGTCGAGACCGAACGCATCCGGATGCTGCCCGAGGACTCGCGCCGCTCGCGCGCGCTGGAGATGCTCGGCTGGCTCTACACACGCACGAGGCGCCTGGATGACGCGGAGCCGCTCCTCGAAGAGTCGCTGGCCATCCAGCGGAAGTGGGAGGCGTATGACGAGGACATGCCGGCAAGCCGCCAGGTGGACGTCGTGTCATCGCTCGTCAGCCTCGCCGAACTCCGGCAGGCCCAGCATCGCCTGTCGGACGCGGACACACTCCTCCAGGAGGCCCTGACGAAGGCGCGCCGCCGCGGCGACGATCCCGGCCAACTACTGCCCATGTGGGCCTTGAGCCTGTTGTGGGGCGAACAACGGCGTCTCGACGACGCGATCACCCTCGTCGACGAGGCCCTCGAGTTTGGTCGGCGTGTGCTCGGACCAACACACGCGCAGCTCACCAAGTTCGAAGAACTGCGAGCGGAGTTGATCGAGCTGCGAAGCGACGACTCCACCTCGTCGTCCGGCTCTGCCTAGGTCACGGACTTTGCACCGGTTGGCATTGGAGGCGCCGCCCGGATTCGAACCGGGGATGGAGGTTTTGCAGACCTCTGCCTTACCACTTGGCTACGGCGCCGACGTCGAGGACCTGGACTGGCCGACCGTCGCACGGAGGGCGCCAGCACGAACAATCTTCGCCGGGAGGTGCGGTGCGGAGATTGGAGCGGGAAACGGGATTCGAACCCGCGACTTCGACCTTGGCAAGGTCGCACTCTACCACTGAGTTATTCCCGCTCATGGCCGAGCGACTGCGACCCCGAAGTGTAGCACGACGCCCCGACGTCGGCGCAACCCCTGCGGCATGCGTCGCGGGTCACTGCGTGAGCTTGAGTCCTGCCACGCCGAGCAGGATCAGCGACAGGCTCACCACGCGCCAGAACGCGGCGGGTTCGCCGAGCGCGACGATCCCGAGCACGGCGGTGCCCACGGCGCCGATGCCCGTCCAGACGGCGTAGGCGGTGCCGATCGGCAGCGTGCGCGCGGCCACGCCGAGCCCGTACATGCTGCCGGCCAGCAGCACCAGCGTGACGAGCGACGGCCCGAGCCGCGTCCAGCCCGCCGTGGACTTCAGCGTCAACGCCCAGCCGACTTCGAGTACGCCCGCCACGACCAGCCACGCCCATGCGTTCATCGGGGCATTGTGCATTAGCCGGGCACCGGGCACCGTTGCGCCTACGGCGCTTCCGGTATTCGTCATTCGTCATTCGTCATTGGGCATTCCTTACGCGTCGAAGGCCCCCGCGATGATCTCCGCGCGCGCGCTGTCTCCTGCAGGCCAGTCCACGACAACGACATCGAAGCGGCAGGGTACGTCGTGGAGACGACTGCGCGCGAGGAACGCCTGCGCCACGCGGACGATCTTCCGTTGCTTGCGCCACGTGATGGCTGCCGAGCCTCCGCCGAAGCGCGCGTCGCGCCGCGTCTTCACCTCGACGAACACGAGCGTCTCGCCATGACGCGCAACGACGTCGATCTCGCCATGCGACACACGGAAGCGCTCGGCGAGGATGACGTAGCCGCGTGCGAGCAGCGCCGCGCGCGCCGCCGCCTCGCCATCGCGCCCGAGTTGCTGGCGTGGATCAGGATTCGAGAGAATCTGGACGGCATCCTGCATACGACAAGCGATGCAGGTTCCTTACCAGTCAGGCAATCGCGCCGATCGCGGGAATCCCCTGTGATTCAGACGATGGCGCTGCCGCGCATCGCAGAATCCGCGATCGACGACCTGTGAGATGTTGCGGAAACCGCCACGTCAACCACTACGACCGTGCCAGGGGTTGACCTGTCCGCCGTAGCCCGCAGGGCGAAGGTGGAAACCCCTGGCCTCCATTCGAATGACGCCCTCGAACTCGATGCCCCTACGACGGGGATTCCGGTGTCTCGCGGAGTGCATCAAGGTTCAGCAGCGTTCTGAGCTTGCTGGCGACCAGCACGCGCTGAACCGCTTCCAGGACGCCAAGACGGCGGGCCAGACTCGAGGCGTGAATCGTCGCCAGCTTGTGGAGCCGCAAGGCCGACCGCACTTTGAGGTGCGTCGATCGAAACGCGGGCTGTGCCGGATCGAGAATGAGATCCGACGACAGGGGCTGTGTGGGCAGTACCGAGAAAATGTACGCGACCAGCACTTCAGGAACCGGCCCGACGGTCCCCGTGAGCAACAGGGCCGGACGCAGCTTCATCCCGGGTACGTCGCCAAAGGGAAAGCGCGCGAGGTAGATCTGACCGGATTGCATGCGCCGGCTGACCGTCTTCGAGCGTGTAGATGTCTTCCCGAGAGTCCGACAGTTCGGCCGCCCACTCGGACGCAACGCCTTCCGCCCAGAGCCCGCCCGCGTCGTCCTCCCCAGGCAGCAACACGATTACGCGCGCCTGACCGGCAGGGATCTCCGTGGGCACTCGTGCGTGCAGCCGATGCTGCTCGTCGACGTCGGCGACCAGTTCTATGGCTTTCATGAAGAGCACCTGTTCGGATCGAGTCTAGCAGAGCGACACACGCAGGCACGTCTCCCCCGCTGTAGGGGCGACGCATGCATCGCCCCTACGCGTGCCAGGGGTTGAAACCCCTGGCCCCCATCTCTGACAAGGTGAGGCGGCCCTTGCACCGTTCAGGTCATGGAAGGGACCGCTCAGGGCGGGCGAGGCTGGCGTATGGGGCGGCCCATAGGGCCACCAGCGCGCCGGCGCTGCCGGCGGCGAGTTTCTCGCCATCCGGTGAGAAGCGCACGTGCCGCCAGGCTGTCGGTCCACGAAGCGACACGAGCTCGCGGCCGGTGGACACACTCCAGATCTTCACCGTCCCGTCGCTGCTGGCCGACGCGATGCGACGACCGTCGGGCGAGATGTCCACCGACCAAACGCGGTCGGCGTGTCCGGTCAGCACACTGATCGTACTGAGCGTCTTGCGGTCCCATACGCGCACCGTGTTGTCGCCGCTGCCGGTGACGATCAGCGTCCCGTCGGCCGAGAAGACGACTTCGTAGACGGTATGGTGATGCCCAAAGCGCACCAGTCGCTCGAGCGTCCGGCGAGCGTCTGCGTTCATGTCCACGCGCCCTCCCGGCAGGCCCAAGGGTCACGACTCGCCGACGGACAGCCGGCGAGTGTCCGTGCGGTCGAGCCAATTCCTGCCCATCTCGACAGGACATTGACGGTCGAAGCAGACCTACGCCGCGACAAGGCGCCTTTTGTCTCCCACGACGAAGACTTGCGACTACAACACCCGCTTGTGTGCGTGCTCACACATGCAGAAGCGTAAGTCGCAGGCGGAATGCGACATGGAAATTTCAGAATTTCGCGATTACGGGAATTTCACCGGCAGATGTAGGGGTACGCCTTGTGAGTGCCAGATCCGGCGAGCTTGTTCGGCAGCTACACCGTGGTGGCGCTGAGCGGGCCGGGCAAGCCCGGCCCCTGCGTCGTGGGAGATTGTGCACGTGTGTAGGGGCCGGCCTTGGCCGGCCCGTTCGTGTGTCCCGGTGCGGTCTGTTTCCCACGGGCCAATCCACACGGCCCTCACGTTGCACGTCGACACAAGTAGTGAACTCCACTACTATTGAGCTTCCACTTCAGGAGGCTGCCATGAGCTACATAACCGCCGCGAACGCGAATCGGACGTTCTCCACGATGCTGCGGGAGGTGCGCGAGGGGCGGAGCTACGTCATCACGTCGCACGGGCGTCCCGTGGCGCGGATGGTGCCTTTCGGCGACGATGCCGCCACGACGGGTGTGGCGCGCGCGGCGCTGTTCGATCGGTTGGGACGCCGGCGGGTGCAGAACCTGGCGCGCGTGACGCGCGACGAACTCCACGAGCGCTGACATGAACGTCGCGATCGATACCAACGTGCTCGTCTACGCCGAAGGCGTCAACGACAGGCCGCGCCGCGATGCGGCGCACGCGCTGCTTCGCGCGCTGCCGCCGGAGTCGACGCTCATCCCGGTGCAGGCACTCGGCGAGTTGTACACGACGCTCGTGAAGAAGGCGCACCGACCGCGGGAGGTCGCGGCGGAGGCGGTCCTGAGCTGGGGCGATGCGTTCCCGCTGATCGAGTCGTCCAACGACATCCTGCTCGCCGCGCTCGACCTCGCGCGCGTTCGCGACCTATCGCTGTGGGACGCGCTCATGATGTCTGCCGCTGCAGACGCGCACTGCCGGCTGCTGCTCTCCGAGGATCTCCAGGACGGCTTCACCTGGCGCGGCGTGACGGTCGCCAACCCGTTCGCCACACCCCGCAATCCCCTGCTCGCGGCGATAGCCGGCAAGTCCGGTCTTCAGTCGTAGGCCGGGCTCGGAGAGCCGGCCCGTCCACCCACCGTGGCGAGCGATCTGCCGACAGGCCTACCCTTCGGGGTACCAGGCCTTGACGGCGTCGTAGCTGACACCGATGTGGTCCAGGGCTTCCTTCGGGGCGCCGGTCCACGTCATCACGAAGGTGTTGCCCTTGTAGTCGAGGTCGGCGATGCCGATCTTGCTCGTGAAGAAGCCCGTGGCGGTGAGGTCGCGCACCGCGCTGAAGAAGCGCGCGCCGTTGGCGTGAGCGGGGCTCGCCTTCGCGGGGTACGCGAGCGCGTCGCAGATCTGCGTCTGCTGCGCGGCCGTGCACTTCACGAACGCCTGGTCGAACTGCTTGCGGCATTCGTTGTCGAGCCACCTGATGCCGCCGCGCATCAGCAGCTGACGTTCGGGCTGGTCGATCATCATGTAGTCGATGAACTCCGGCACGCCGGCGTCGCTGGCGTTGCCCGATCGATCGTCGGCCGGGATGATCAGGTTCGCGAGCGTGGTGATCGTTGCGTACTCGTGCGCCGTGAAGTACTTCGGCTTGAACGCCGTCTTCGCGGCCGTCGCCGCGCGGCGAGCCTGTTGCGCGTGCTGGTGCGCCTGCTGCGCCTCCGCGTCGGACCAGGCGATCGTCGCCATGGCCGGGGCCGCGCCAAGCACCTGCAGCATCCTGCGTCGATTCACGTTCTCCATCATCGTGCCCCGTGTCGCACGGGCTGAAGCCCGTGCGCTCCATACAAAAAAGATCTCAAGACGCGGGTGGCGCCGGACGGGGCGCCCCGCCCGCCCGCAAGCGCGTCTCCCGTACAAGTGCCTTTCGCGCTGAGGACGGGTGGGGCTGTCCGGCGACAGGACCCGCGCCTCGGCCTCCGCTTCTTTCCCCCATGCCCGAAACTCGTGCGCTCCATGCGAAACCCGTCAGATGTTCAGCTTCGTGCGCTGGTCGGCGATGTAGTCGCACGTGCGCCAGGCGAGCGCCATGATCGTCCACGTGAGGTTCTTGTCGGCCTGCGAGACGAACGGTCCGGCGTCGGCCACGAACAGGTTCTTCACCTCGTGCGCCTGGCAGTGGGCGTTGAGCGCCGACGAGTTCGGGTCGCTACCCATGCGCACGACGCCCGCCTCGTGGATGATGCGCCCGCCGGCCGCGAGGCCATAGTCCTCCTCGGGTCCCGGAATCCTGCCGAGCACCGTGCCGCCCATCTCCTCGATGAGCGCCTTGAAGGTCTCCATCATGTGCCTGGCCTGGAACCGCTCCGCATCGCCGAACTTCCAGTGGAAGCGCGGCACCGGGATGCCCCACTTGTCCACCACGTTCGGATCGATGTCCATGTACGTGTCCTTGTTGGGCACCATCTCACCGCGGCCGGCAAAGCCGATCGTCGCGCCCCACAAGCGGCGGTATTCGTCCTTCAATCCCCTCCCGTACCCCCCGCCTGACGCACCGGGATGCCGTTCGATGCCACCCATGAACCCGAAGCCGGGCATGCGGCGGCCGCCGCCGGGCTCGATGTGATACCCGCGCGGGAACGGCAGCTTGTCCTTCACGTTGTGCAGCCACCACGGCATGTAGAGGTGCATGCCGCCCGTGCCGTCCTCGTTGTGCGCGGGCATCCCCACCATCTTCGGAATGAATCCGGAGAGGCTCGCGCCCGTCGAGTCCGTCAGATACTGCCCCACCACCCCGCTGCCGTTCGCGAGTCCCTTCGGGAAGCGCGCGGACTTGGAATTGAGCAGCAGGCGCGCCGATTCGCACGCACTCGCCGCGAGCACGACGATGCGGCCCTGGACCGTCTTCTCCTCACCGCTCTTCGTGTCGACGTAGGACACGCCCGTCGCCCGGCCCTCGTCGTTGCTCAACACCTCTCGCGCCATCGCGTCGGTGACGATGGTGAGCTTGCCGGTCTTCATCGCGGGCGGCAGCAACACCGTCGGCGACTGGAAGTTCGAATGCGTCGAACAGCCGCGGCCGCATTGCGCGCAGTAGTGGCACGCGGCACGGCCGTTGAGCGGACGCGTCAGGATCGACAGCCGCGACGGCACGCACGCGATCTTCAGGCGATCGGCGGCCTGCTTGAAATACAGCTCGTACGCGCGCGGCAGCGGCGCCGGCTGGAACTTGCCGTCGGGCTCGTTGTGCAGGCCCGTCTCGGCCGCGTGGTTCGATCCGAAGATGCCGACGTACTCATCGAGCTTGTCGTAGTACGGCTTCATCTCGTCGTAGGTGATCGGCCAGTCGTCGCCGAGACCGTCGATGCTCTTGCGGCGGAAGTCGTCCGGACCCCAGCGCAGGGAGATGCGTCCCCAGTGGTTCGTGCGGCCGCCGAGCATGCGCGCGCGGAACCAGTCGAACTTCGAACCGGGCGCCGACGTGTACGGCTCCCCCGCCAGTTCCCAGCCGCCCCAGGCGGCGTCGAACTCGCCGAAGGGCCGCTCGGTCGACGCGCCGCGTCTTGGCGAGTCGTACGGCCACCCGAGCATCTTGCCGTCGCGCGCCTGGTCCCAGACGGGACCGGCCTCCAGCATGCAGACCTCTGCACCGGCCTCGGTGAGCACCTTGGCGGCGATCCCGCCGCCGGCACCCGAGCCGACCACCACTACGTCGTACACCTTCGGAGAACGGATGACTTGCATCTGCGGTCGCCCCTCGCGGCTGACTGGACGGGGGAAGTGTACACCGCTCCGGCATCCGGCATCCGGCATCCGGCAACCGGCAACCGGCAACCGGCAACCGGCAACCGGCACGACGAGGGTCGGGCTCGGACGGTATGCATGGGCACCCGTTGTGGGTGCCCGCGCGATGGCGCCTCGTCGAGACGAACGACGTGACAGGCGGCCACCCTCTCCGCTGCTGCGCAGCTACGGAAGGCAGTCAAGGGCCGTCGCTACGATCGACCTGTTGCCGATTGCCGGTTGCCGGTTGCCGGCCTGTGCGCCGGCTGTTGCTGGGTGACGCAGTGAATCGAGCCCATGCCCCACACGAGGGGTTCGCACTGGATCGGCACGATGCGACGGGTCGGGAACAGGTCCCGGAGGACACGCTCGGCAACGACGTCGTTCGCGTGCGCGTACATCGGGGCGAGAACCACGCTGTTGGCGATGTAGAAGTTGGCGTAGCTGGCCGGGAGGCGGTCGCCTTCGGCCATCACGTGCCCGGGCATCGGCAGCGTGACGATGCGCCAGGGCGTCCCGTCTGGCCGTCGAGCGGCCTGGAGGCGCGCGAGGTTGTCGCGCAGCGGGCCATGGTTGGCGTCGGCCGGGTCGTCCTCGATCGCCGTGACGATGGTGTCCTCGTCGACAAAGCGCGTGATGTCGTCGACGTGGCCGTCCGTGTCGTCGCCTTCGATGCCGTCGCCCAGCCAGATCACCTGCCGCACGCCGAGGTACACGCGCAGGTATGCCTCGATGTCTGATTTCGAAAGCCGCGGGTTACGGTTCTCGTGCAGCAGGCACTGCTCCGTCGTGAGCACGGTGCCGGCCCCGTCGACGTCGATCGATCCACCTTCGAGCACGATCCCCGGTTCGAAGCGCGCGAGGTCCGCGAGCGCACCGAGGCGCGACGGCACCGACGCGTCGCGCATCAGCGTCTCGTACTTCTCGCCCCACGCGTTGAAGCGCCAGTGGTTGTACCCGAGTTCACCCTGCGGCCCGAGCAGGAAGTTCGGGCCGTAGTCGCGGATCCACGAGTCCACCGTCTCGACCTCGATCAGATCGAGGTTGTCGACGACAGCGGCGCGGCCACGACAGCGCGCGCGCACGTCATCGGCGACCTCCGCGTTGTCCACGAGCAGGCACACGCGCTCGTGCGGCGTGAGCGCGTCGACGAACTGCAGGAAGATCTCCTGCACGGCCGGCACGCGCTCGGGCCAGGTGACGGGATCCTTCGGCCACGTGAGCCAGGTGGCGGCGTGCGGATGCCACTCGGCGGGCATCCGGTAGCCGAGCGACGCCGGTGTGCGTACGGGCGTCACGGCTCGATCAGCCGCTGCGTGATGCCGCCGTACGCGTCGATGCGACGGTCGCGCAGGAAGGGCCAGTTCTGTCGCGTCTGCTCGATGAGCGACAGATCGCACTCGACGAGCAGGATCTCCTCCTTGTCGGCCGACGCCTTCGCGAGGATGCGGCCGAACGGATCGGCAACGAACGACTGCCCCCAGAACTGGAGCTCGCCTTCGCGGCCCACGCGATTGACCGACACGACGAAGACGCCGTTGGCGATCGCGTGCGCGCGCTGCGACGTCTCCCACGCCGAGTGCTGCGCGAGGTTCATCGCCTCGGCCTCGCCAGGCAGCCAGCCGATCGCCGTCGGATAGAAGAGGAAATCCGCGCCCTGGAGGGCCGTCAGGCGCGCCGCCTCCGGATACCACTGGTCCCAGCACACCAGCACGCCGCAATTGCCCTGCGTCGTCTTGTGCACCCTGAAGCCGAGATCGCCGGGCGTGAAGTAGAACTTCTCGTAGTACAGCGGGTCGTCGGGGATGTGCATCTTCCGGTACTTGCCGACGATGGAGCCGTCGCGATCGAAGATGACGGCCGTGTTGTGGTACACGCCCGCCGCGCGCCGCTCGAAAAGCGACGACACGAGCACCACCTTGTGGCGTCGCGCCGCCTTCGCGAGCGCGTCAGTCGTCTCGCCCGGGATGGGTTCGGCGAGCTTGAAGAGCGCGGTGTCCTCGGTCTGACAGAAATACTGCGAGCGGAACAGCTCCTGCAGACACACGACCGTCGCGCCCTGCCTGGCCGCATCGCCGATGCGGCCGAGGGCCTTCTTCAGGTTCTTTGCCGGGTCGGTCGCGCAGGTCATCTGCACGAGTCCGACCACGGGATGGGTTGTCGCCTTCTTCTTCGCCATGGCCAGCGAACAGGGTACAGGGAAACAGCCGGCAACCGGCAACCGGCAAACCGGCAACGGCAACGGCAACCGGCAACAGGCAACCGGTCGGCGCTGGGCGGTGGCCGTCGGCGGTGTGGGGCGCGATGTACACTGCGGCATGGGCTTGCGTGACGAGTACAATCTGCCGCCCGATCCCGTCATCGAGTACTACAAGAAGGACGTGGACCGCACGCTGCTCCGTGAGCACCTGAAGCTCACGCCGCAGCAGCGACTCGAGCGGCTCGTCGCGCACATGCGGGCCCTCGACGCGCTGCGCGCAGCGCGCCGGGACGTGCGATGACGCCCGATCTCCTCGGCCTGGTCCGCGTCCTTTCTGCCGGCCGCGTTCGCTACATCATCGTCGGGGGCGTGGCCGCGGGGATTCACGGTGCGCTCCGGACGACACTCGACCTCGACATCGTCTACGCGCGCGACACGGAGAACGTCGCACGGTTGGTGGCGGCACTCGCGCCGTACGAGCCGTACCTGCGTGGTGCGCCGCCCGGACTCCCCTTCGTCATGGACGAGGGGACCATCGCGCGCGGCATCAACTTCGCACTGTCCACGACCATCGGCGATCTCGACATCCTCGGCGACGTCACGGGAGGGGGTGGCTACGAACACCTGAGCCCCGCAGCCGAGTCCGTCGACATCGAAGGTTTCGCGTGCCAGGTCGTGACATTGCCCACGCTCATCCGATTGAAGCGTGCCGCCGGACGCGCGAAGGATCGCGAGGCGCTGGCGGAGCTCGAAGCGCTGCTCGACGAACGCGACAGCGGCCTGCAGGGCTGACAGCCGCCGGAATCGGGCCATGGAAGAACGCGCTCGCTTTACTCAACACAATGAGTATTTCGCCTGACACCGGATTCGAGCGGCGACAGGGGCTGACGCTGGAGACGCGACTTCGCGAGCGGCGACGGTTCATGCAGGTCGTTGCCGGACCGCACGCGGCATTCGGCTTGTCGCTCGACGAGTACCTGTACTTCGGTGGCTATCCCGGCGCTGCGTCGCTCATCGGCGATCCCGCCCGGTGGCGGCGCTACCTGCTGGACTCGTTGATCGAAACGGCGATCGCACGCGACGTCCTGTTGATGACGCGCGTCGACAAGCCGGCGCTCCTGCGCAGGCTGTTCGAACTGGGGTGTCGTGCCTCGGGACAGGTGCTCTCCTCCACCAAGATGCTTGGACAGTTGCAGGATGCGGGTAACACGACGACACTCGCACACTACCTCGGGTTGCTCGGTGGAGCGGGCATACTGGTCGGGCTGGAGAAGTACGGCCATCACGCGATTCGACAGCGGGCGTCGAGTCCGAAGCTCCAGGTGCTCAACACGGCACTCATGACCGCGCAGTCGGATCTGTCACCCGACGACGTGCGCCATGACTCCGCGTTCAGGGGGCGTCTCGTCGAGTCGGCTGTCGGCGCGCACCTCGCCAACGCCGCCGCGGCCGGCATATGCGAGGTCTTCTACTGGCGCGAGCGCAACAAGGAGGTCGACTTCGTCCTGCGGGCCGGCCGGCGCCTCGTGGCCATCGAGGTGAAGAGCGGTCGTGCGCCCGAGACGCTGCCCGGCCTTGCCACGTTCGCCGACGCATGCCGCCCAACGCGGACCTTGCTCGTCGGCGGCGACGGCATCTCTCTCGAAGAGTTCCTCACGCGCCCGGTCACACACTGGGTACAGAACTAGAACAAGAGTTCAGGAAGACACGGAGAATCCGCTCATGCCACGCGATCGCCGCGCGTTCCTGCGCCTGGCCGCCCAGACGGCCGGTGCCGCTTCACTCACCGCCGCCTGGCCCGACCCCATCCTGCGTGCCCTCTCGGTGCCCGCCGCCGTCAGGACGGGCACCATCGGCGATGTGGCCCACGTGGTCATCCTGATGCAGGAGAACCGGTCGTTCGACCACTACTTCGGCACGCTGCGCGGCGTGCGCGGCTTCGGCGATCGCCATCCCATTCCCGTGGCGGGCGGACGCACGGTGTGGCAGCAGTCGGACGGTACGCGTGACGTGCCGCCCTACCATCTCGACACCGAGACGACGAGCGCGCTGCGCGTGCCGGTGACGCCACACGCGTTCGCCGACGCGCAGGCCGCGTGGGATCAGGGCCGCTTCGGATCGTGGCCGAAGTTCAAAACGCCGTTCTCGATGGGGTACTACACCCGCCACGACATCCCGTTCCAGTTCGCGCTCGCCGAGGCCTTCACCATCTGCGACGCCTACTACTGCTCCATCACCACCGGAACCGACCCGAATCGCATCGTCTTCTGGTCGGGTTCGAACTACAACCCCGACGTCCGCGCGCGCGGCGAGAACTGCACCGAAGACGACTCGGAGCCCAACAACCTGCGGTGCTGGATCAAGGGCGCGCTGCCAGATCCCGGGTACACCTACGCCGGGTCGGCGTTCCGCTGGCCGACGATTCCCGACGTCCTCGAACAGCACGGCATCACGTGGCGCATCTACCAGAACCCGAACGACAACTGGACCGGGGCGATGCACGGCTGCCTCGCGTTCGACAGCTTCCGCAGGAGCACGCCCGGCTCGCCCATCTACGAACGCGGGATGCGGCACTGGTCGATCGACCATCTGACCGCCGACGTCAAGGCCGGCACGCTCCCGCAGGTGTCGTGGATCCTGCCGTCGCAGGCGTGGTCGGAACATCCGAGTCCGTCGACACCGGCGCATGGCGCTGAGTTCACCACGCTCGTCCTCGACGCGCTCACGTCGAATCCCGAGGTGTGGGCCAAGACCGTGCTCTTCCTGACGTTCGACGAGAACGACGGGCAGTTCGACCACCTGCCGCCGCCCGCCGTCCCGTCGTACAACCCCGACGGCTCACTGGCCGGCGCGTCCACGCTCGATCTCGCGGGCGAGTACTTCCTCGATCCCGCACGCAAGTACCGCCATCCGGACGATGTGAAGGATGGTCCGCTGCGTCCGTGGGGCCTGGGACCACGCGTGCCGATGTACGTCATCTCGCCGTGGAGCAGGGGCGGGTGGGTGAACTCGCAGGTCTTCGATCACACCTCTGTCGGCCGATTCATCGAACACCGCTTCGGCGTCACGGTGCCGGCGATCAGCCCGTGGCATCGTGCCGTGTGCGGCGATCTCGTGTCGGCATTCGACTTCGCCGCGCCCAACGATCCCGTGGTACCGGCGCTGCCCGACGCGCGTGGCGCGTCGGCGATCGTGCTGGCGCACATCCAGCGGCCGATGCCCGTACCGCCGGCGCTGCCTGTGCCCGCGCGGCAGGAGCCCGGCGTACGTCCGTCACGCGCGCTGCCGTACGCACTCCGCGTCGACACGCGTCTCATTGACGATGGGAAGACGATCGCGCTGACGTTCGGCAACAAGGGCGGCGCGGGTGCGGTGTTCCACGTCTACGACAGACAGCACCTCGAACGCATTCCGCGTCGGTACACCGTCGAGGCCGGCAAGTCGCTCGACGACACGTGGCCAGCGGTGGAAGGCTGCGACCTCGACGTACACGGTCCGAACGGCTTCCTGCGCCGCGTACGCATGCCCGCGGCTGCGGCTGCGGCACGGTCCGGCGCGACGCCCGTTGTCACGGTGCACGAACGTCCCACGGTTCCCGACCTCGACATCGTGGTGCACAACGCCGGCAAGACGCCGCTCGATCTGACGGTGCGCGACAACGCGTACGGGGCTCAGGACGTCGCGCTGCGCGTACCTGCCGGACGCGACGTGCGCCACGCGTGGCCCACCGCCGACAGCGGTCAGTGGTACGACGTCAGTGTCGTGAGCGGGCAAGTCGAGTGGCGCTTCGCCGGCCGCATCGAAACCGGCGCCCCCGGCATCAGCGATCCCGCGATCGGAACGTAGGGGCGACGCATGCGTCGCCCCTACACGTAGTACTGCGTGCGTTTGGCTTTCAGGAAGTCCGCCGACCGTGCGAGTTCGTCGAGCCCGTTCATGCCGTCCTCGATGGAGATCCAGCCGCTGTACCCAACGCTGGCCAGAATGCGGAAGATCGTGTCGTAGTCGTTGAGGCCCTTGCCCGTCTCGCCGTGCAGCAGGGCGGCGCTGTAGCCCGTGCTGCCGTCGGCCTGCTTCAAATCATCGAGCGTGGCCCCTTCGGCCAGATACCGATCCGACGCGTGCATGCTGACCACGCGGTGCTTCACCTTCTCGAGGAACGTCAGCGGATCGTACCCGCCGACCAGCGCGTTGGACGGGTCGTACTGCACGCCGAAGTACGGGTGATCGATCTGCTCGACGATCTCGAGGAACACGTCCTCGGCCTGCGCGAACTCGGGGTACGTCCAGTTGCCGTCCTTGTAATGGTTCTCCATGCAGAGCACCACGTCGCGTTCGGCGGCGTAGTCGAGCGACGCGCGAATCCCTTCCAGCGTGCGCGCCACGCCCTCGTTCCGGCTCATGCCCGGCAACCGCTGTCCGCTCAACGTGCGGCAATGCCGCAGGCCAAGTGTCACGGACATGTCGATCGCGTGGCGCTGCCGCTGCACCTGCCGCGCGCGTTCAGCCGCATCCGGATGCGTGAAGTCCGGCGAGAAGCAGAGGAGCGACGACACCTGCCCCGTCTCCTCCATCACGCCGCGCACGCGCGCCGCCGCGTCGGGTCCGAGCGGCGTCAGGAACCCGTCGTAGTGCTCGATGCCCTCCCCGCCGAGCGCCTTCGCATCGCGCAGCCACTGGAGGTAGTCCATGCGCCCGGCGCACAGATCGTCGAAATAGCACTTGGGGAAAACAGAAATGCTGGGAGTCATATCACGACCGGCAACGGGCAACCGGCAATCGCCAACCGGCCCCCACATCCCTACCGCCCCTCACCACGCCGGGGGCGCGCCTACGGGGAATTGTTCGAGGTCCATGACGGAACCCGTGACGCAGGCGCCGGCGTTGCTCACGAAGTAGGCGACGGCGTAGGCGATGTCGGCGGGCAGGAGCAGGCGACCGAACGGGCGCGTGCGGACCGCTTCGGCGACCCACTCGTCGCCCTTCCCTTCCTGCTCGCGCTTCACCCGCTCTTCACCCTCGGTGAGCGTCCAGCCGACGTTGATCGCGTTGACACGGATGCGCACCGCGTTGAGCTGCGCGGCGACGTTCCTGGTGAGCGTCATCAGTCCGCCCTTGGCCGACGAATACGCCGTGAGCTTCGGTTCGCCGATGTACGCGTTGATCGACCCGACGTTCAGGACCGCGCCACCGCCGCGGCGCTCCATGTGCGGCACCGCGGCCTGCAGCAGGAAGAACGGCGCGCGCAGCGTGATCGCGTGGATGCGGTCCCAGTCCTCTACCGTGGTGGTCCGCACGTCGCCCCGCGACGTGTCAGCCGCGTTGTTCACCAGGATGTCGAGCCCGCCGAAGTGCGCGGCCGATCGCTCCACGAGCTGCATGCACTGCCTCGCATCGGTGAGGTCCGCCGTCTCGAACGCCGCGCGTCCGCCCGCGGCCACGATCGCGTCCACCACCGCCTGACCGCGCGACACCGATCGACCGTGCACGACCACCGCCGCGCCAAGCGCCGCGAGCTGCAGCGCCACGCCCTTGCCGATACCCGACGTCGATCCCGTCACGAGCGCCACGCGGCCCGTGAGATCGAACGCCGCCGCCAGGTCGGGCCACTGGATGTCCGTCATCGCGTCGCCATCACTCCACAGGCTCGTACACGCGACGCAGCGGCTTGCGACGCCCGATGCCGCCGGTGATCTCGAGCTCGATCACCAGACCGCGCGGTGACACCAGCGTGAACGTCTCCTCGATCGACGTCCCATCGTCGAGGTTCGTCTCCCTGACGAGCACGCCCTTCTTCCAACGCGTCTGCGTCTCCACGACGCCGTTGATCGCCTGATGCTTCTCGGCCTTGTTGTTGGTCCGATACCGCACCGTACGCCCATCGTCGTAGGTGAAGGCGACAGACGAGGCATCCTGCGCGATGGTGAGCCGGCGCACAGGCGTCAGCAACTCGCGCATCAGCTCCATCCGCTGCTTGCGGACTTCGGGATCGACGCCGGCCGGCCCCGCCATGCGCATGGACGATCCGCCGCCCATGGGCTGACGTCCGCCGAGCCCGAACCCGCGAATCGGCCCCTCCGGCTCGCCGCCACCGCCGACGTCACTGGCGCCGGCGCTGTACCGCCACTCGCCCGACAGGTCAGGCATCTCCTGCGCGCCGACGCAAGGGACGCTCAACACCAGCAGCGCCAGCGGGAACACGACGCGAGACGCGAGTGCCGTCATGTGGAGTCCTCCTTCTATCGCGACGGACCGTCAGGCCCATGAGGCAGCAGCACCGACTTGATGACCTGGCCGCTGTGCATGCCTTCGAAGGCCTCCTGCCAGTGCGCGAGGTCCGTGCGCAGACCGATCACTGTCTCGGCTCCCGTGCGGCCGGCGGCGATCAGGCTGATCACGCGCTCCCACACCGGGTAGTTGTGGCTGAAGGAACCGTGCAGTTTCACCGCCTTCTGCACGAGCGGGTTCAGGTTGATCGGTACCAGATCCGGCGACCAGCCGACCTTCACGACGGTGCCGTCAGGCCTGCACAGCTGCAACGCCGCGTCGAGCGGACGGCTCGCGCCTGACGCATCGCAGACCACATCGGCACCGAGCGGATCGAGCGCGCGCACCACGTCTTCGAGCGGCTCGTTGTCGACGTCCACGACGTGCGTGGCGCCGAGTTGACGTGCGACGTCGAGACGCGCGCGATCGGCAGCGCGTCCCGCGACAACGAGCGGATACGCCCCGTTGAGCGCCGCCATCCTCGCGCACAACAGACCGATCGGTCCGGGCCCCAGCACCACCACGAGATCGCCCGGCTTGATGTCGGCGTTCACGCACATCGACTGGTACGCCACGCAGTGCGGCTCGGTGAGGCACGCCAGATCGAACGGCAGGCTGTCCGGAATGTGGTGCAGGCACCTGGCGGGTACGCGCACGTACTGCGCCATCGCACCGTCGATGCCGTACCCGAATCCCTTGCGCGACGGACACAGGTTGTAGCGGCCCGTGCGGCACAACAGGCACTCGCCGCAGATGTACGCCGCCGTTTCGCTGACGACGCGATCGCCGGCCTTGAAACCTTTGACGTCGCGACCGATTTCGGCAATCACGCCGCCGAATTCGTGTCCGAGCGTCACCGGCGCATTCACCGCCCACGAGTGCGTCAGGTAGGCCTGGTGGACGTCCGACCCGCATACCGACGCAGCCCCGACAGCCAGGAGCACGTCCGTCGGCCCGATCTCCGGAATCGGCACCTCCCGCAGCGCCACCTGCAATGGTTGATCGAGGCCGTACTGCACGATGGCCGGTTGCGTGGGCCGGGCTCGGAGAGCCGGCCCTACCGTCGTGGCGGCGCTCATCGCCGGGTCCCCTCGGGTGTCCAACGCGTCAGCGGTGTCTTGCGAATCTCGGTGCTGATCTCGCGCAACACGGTGTGCAGGTCGTTGCTCGACGTCTTGAATTCGTTGGCGTCGATCACGAGCGGTGCGCCGAGCACCACGAGCGGCGCGCCGTGCGCGGGGCACTCGATCGCCTGCGGGATCGTGAGCCCGCCAACGGCCTGCACCGGCACGTTCACGGCGTCGACGACGGCGTCGAGTTCGTCCATCGGACTCAGCCCCTTGACCAGGCCGCGCTCGTCGAAGCCGATGTGGTGAATGATGTAGTCGCACCCGAGCGACTCCAGCCACTGTGCGTTCTTCACGCGGTCTTCGGCGATCATGTTGTCGCCCATCACCTTGATGCCGTACGTGCGCGCGGCGTCCACCACGCGACGCACCGTTGCCTCGTGCGCGCGTCCCATCACCACCACGAGATCGGCACCCGCCCTCGCCATCATCTCCGCCTCGAGGTACCCGCCGTCCATCGTCTTCAGGTCGGCCACGATGGGGTGATCGGGGAACCGCGCGCGCAGCTTCTCGACGGCGTGCAGGCCTTCGGCGAGGAGCAACGGCGTTCCGGCTTCGAGCCAGTCCACGCCCGCCTCGACGGCAATCGCCGCCGTGTCGAGCGCTTCATCGATGTTCGTGAGGTCGAGCGAGATCTGGACGATCGGGAATGTCAGCGAGTCGAGACGAGCCACGGGGGCAGTGTAGCGAATTCTCTCTATCTCAGCAGCACCGCACGCGCGGGGCTGCCGTCGGCGCCTTCGATCTTCAGCGGCAGGACCACGAGCAGGTACTCGCCCGGCGCGGCGTGGGTCAGGTCCAGGCCCTCGACGATGAACACGTCGTGGCCGAGGAGCATGCGGTGCGTGACGGGCTCGGCCGCGTGGAAGCCCTCCACCGACAGGTAGTCCACGCCCACCGTGCGCACGCCGCACTCGACGATGTATTGCGCGGCGTCTTCGGCGATATAGATGAACTCGGTGTCGAACGGCGCGCCGCTCTGGAGCGAGCCGGAATTGGTCGTCTTGAAGAGCGCGGCGCTGGCGCCTTCGATCCGGCCGACGAGATCGGCCTTCGTGATGGCCTGCGTGACGTGCGTGAGGTCGATCACGCGAGCCGGCACGATCATCTGGTCGAGCGGGACCGATTCCACCGTCTGTGGACTCATGCCGAAGTGCCACGGCGAGTCCACGTGCGTCCCGGCGTGGCACGACACGCGGAAGTACGACACGTTGCAGATGTCGCCCTTGTCGATGCGCAGCAGGGGCTCGAACTGCCACACCTCCTGTCCGGGCCACGGGGCCACCCGCCCACTCAGCGTCACCGTGACATCGAGCGCCGTACCGTTGTTCACGTAGTCGTCGATCCAGGACATGAACGAGAGTGTATGCTCTGCGGCACAACCATGAATCAACGACGCCTTTTCGTCGCCAGTTGTGTCGCGCTCATCGCCACGGCCATGTCGTTTGCCATTCGCGGCGACATCATGGGCGACGTGCAGCAGGAACTGCACCTCACTGACGTCCAGGTCGGGTGGATCCTCGGGGCCGCGTTCTGGGGCTTCGGGCTGTCGATCCTGTTCGGCGGGCCGTTGTGCGACCTGCTCGGAATGGGCACGATCATGCGGCTCGCCGCGGCCGGCCACATCATCGGTGCGCTGCTCACCATTGTCTCGACGAACTTCACCATCTTCTTCCTGTCGACCGTCGTCGTCGGCATCGCGAACGGCTTGGTCGAGGCGGCCGTCAATCCGCTCATCGCCACGATCTATCCGCACGAGAAGACGTCGAAACTGACGACGCTGCACGCGTGGTTCCCCGGAGGCGTGGTGATCGGCGGCGTGCTCGCGTTCCTGATGACGCAGGGGCACTTCGGCTGGAAGGCCAAGGTGCTCACGCTGCTCGTGCCGTCGGTGATCTACCTCGTGATGTTCATCGGCCAGCGCTTCCCTGCCACGGAACGCGAAGCCGCCGGCGTGCCGTTCGTCGACATGTTCAAGGAGCTCGCGCGTCCCCTGTTCCTCCTCGTGTGGTTCTGCATGGTCCTCACGGCCAGCACGGAACTGGGTGCGGGGAGCTGGATTCCGACGATCTTCAATCGTGTGGCCGAGAGCGCCACGCAGGCCGGCATCCTGCAGGTTGTCTGGATCAACATGGTGATGTACGTGATGCGGCAGTTCGGGCACGGCATCACGCATCGCATCGCCCCGACAGCGCTCATTGCGGCGAGCGCCGTCATCGCCTCCGGTGGCCTGTACCTCTTCAGCCACGCGACAACGGTCATGAGCGCGTTCCTGTGGGCCGGCGTGTTCGCGGTCGGTATCGCGTTCTGGTGGCCGACGATGCTCGGCATCACGTCGGAGCGCTTCCCGCGATCGGGCGCACTCGGCCTGGCGGTCATCGGCGCCACGGGCAGCTTTGCCACGGCCCTGTCAGGTCCGGTGATGGGCTGGCTGAGCGAGACCTATGGCACCGCCCGGGTCCTGCCGATCTGGTCCGCCCTGCCGCTGCTGCTCATCGTCATCTTCGGCGCCATCTACATGGCCGACAAGGCGAAGGGCGGCTACAAGGTGGAGCGCATCTGACGATTTCGGTATGGTGGATCGTCAGGAGGCCTTCCCATGCCCGTACTGAACCGGTTCACACCATATTGCTTTGCCCTGCTGCGCATCGTCGGGGGCGCATTGTTCGCGCTGCATGGCGCGCAGAAACTCTTCGGAGTGCTTGGTGGCACGCAGCAGCCGCTCGCGTCGATGATGGGCCTTGCCGGCATCATCGAGTTCTTCGGGGGCGTGCTCGTGGCGATCGGGCTGTTCTCGCCGTATGCCGCGTTCATCGCCAGCGGTCAGATGGCCTCCGCGTATTTCATGGCCCACGCGCCACAGAGCTTCTGGCCCATCCTCAACGGCGGCGAGTTGGCGGCGCTCTACTGCTTCCTGTTCCTGTTCATCGCCGCCCACGGCTCGGGTCCCCTGAGCATCGACGCAATGCGCGCGAAACGGTGATTGCCAGGGGCTGAAGCCCCTGGCCTCCATCAGGAAATTCCGCCGGCCCTTATCGCTCGCCCGGTGCCCGGTGCCCGGTGCCGGTTGCCCGGTGCCCGGTTGCCGGTTGCCCGGTGCCCGGTTATCGGTTGCCGGTTGCCCGTTGCCGGTTGCCGGAGGGGTAGAGAAGAATCGCGATCAGGTAACACGCCGCGATCGCGACCAGCAGGACACGATAGCCGGTGACGAGGGCCAGGTATTCGGCCACGCCGCCGACCATGGCACCGAGGAGGTTGGCACCGTAGGCGAACGCGACGTTGTCTGTCTGCTTCAGGCTCCCGCTGAACAGCAGGCCCGCGAGCAGCACGGGACTGAACGTGAGCAGCGAGTAGAACGCCGTCTCCGCGGCCAGCGAGCGGAAGCCGATCGTCCCGATGGGCAAGAACCAGGCGGCCAGGAGCAACAGCAACAGGGGCGCGCCAACCACCCATGGATTGATGCGCGAGACGCGACCCGCCAGCCACGCGCCGAGCGCGGCCATCACCAGCACCGACGCGATCGTCGCAGACGCCACCACCCACGTCGATCCCCAGATCAGGGCGAACTGCGTGATCGCCTTCGTCTCGAGGATCATGAACCCCGCGCCGAGGACGAAGAACGGGACGAGCGGGCCGAGACGCACCGCACCGCCAGACCGCTGCCCTGCCAGTCGCACGGTCCCGACCACGGCCGCCACTGACACCACGAGCACGCCGAGCAGCGCCCACGCGTAGTGCGTCGGCAGGTGCGGCTCGCGCATGTACAGGAACGGCCAGTCATCGGTCGCCGGACGGATGGACGCATCCCGATCCAGCGGCACACCGGGGCTGACCACGTCGGGGTGGTTGTACGCGGCCACCTTGTCTGGCGGCGCCGGCCAGTCGGCCACCGTCTTCACGCCGGGGCCCGCGAGCATCACGCCGAGGTAGCCGTGCTCTCTGTGGATGTGGACCTTCGGTTCCTCGCCGAAGACGTTGCGCGCCGAATTGGCGAGGCGATCAACGAGCCACTTCTCGCGGAAGTAGTTGTAGACCACGAGCACGCCATCAGGCTTCAGCCGCCGTCGCGCCGCGCGGAAGGCCTCCTCGGTGAACATGAAGCTCTCGAGGCGCACAGCGGAGAACGACGACTGCAGCGTGAGCGAGTCGATCAGCGCGAACACGATCAGGTCGTACTGCTTCTCGGACGTCCGCAGGTAGTGCCGTGCATCGTCGGTGACGATGTGGACGCGTGGATCCTTGTAGGGCCCGTCGGGGTGATATTGCCTGCCGAGCCTGACGATCACCGGATCGATCTCGACGGCATCGACGCGCTGCGCGCCGTGCTGCAGCGCCGACGCGACGTCGGTGCCCGAGCCCGCGCCGAGGATCAGCACGTCCTCGAAGCGGTCGCCGAACACCTGATACGGCCACTGGTAGAAGTATTCCTTTTCGCGAACAGGGGCCATCGACTGGTGGAAGATGTTGTTCACCTCCACCACCGTCTCCTCGCCCTGCGTGTGCGCCGTGATCTTGTAGTAGGGCGACCACAGCGTGTCGCCCGACATCCTGTGCGCCACGCCCAGCGACACGGCCAGACACACCGCTCCCACTACCATCCACGCACGCGACAACTCGCGCAGGAACGGCACCGCAGCGAGGACCGCGAGACCGAACCACGCCACTGGCGGCGACTGCAGCGCGGACAACGCGCCGAACGCCACCACGCCAGCCAGGCTTCCCCCGAGATTGACGATGTAGGCGCGCAGCGGCGGGTGCGCGTTCATCTCGCGCCCGAGTCGCTGCGAGAGCACTGCGAAGAGCACCGCCACGGCGATGCACAGCAGCGGCAGGAACCACGTGCTCTCGACGGGCACCACGGTGTCGGTCGTCCCGCTCGAGAAATAGATGCTCTCGGATGTCTGCGGCACCGCGATGTCGAGTCGGCCCGCGGCCACCGCCACCACGAGCAGCACCTGCACGATCGGGAACCACTTGAACAGGTTCGCCCGCACCGGTGCGAGCAGGCAGCCGACGCCGATGCCGAGGAAGCTCGCGAGCAGGATGAAGTTCGAGAAGTACGCGAGCAGGCGGATGTACGCCGGCATCCACCGGATCAGCGCGACCTCGAGGAACAGGACCAGGAAGGAGATCAGGAAGAGGGGCCATGCGGCCCCTCGCGCGGGCTTCACCATCCGAGGATGCGCGCGAACATGAGCGGCGCGACGATCGTCGCGTCGGACTCGATGATGAACCGCGGCGTATCCACGCCGAGCTTGCCCCAGGTGATCTTCTCGTTCGGCACGGCGCCCGAATAGGAACCGTAGCTCGTGGTGGAATCGCTGATCTGGCAGAAGTAGCCCCACAGGGGCACTTCAGGCCGTTGCAGATCCTGGTGCAGCATCGGCACCACGCAGATCGGGAAGTCTCCGGCGATGCCGCCGCCGATCTGGAAGAAGCCGATGGACGATGTGGGCGCGACGGTCTGGTACCAGTCGGCGAGCCGCATCATGTACTCGATGCCGGTGCGCACCGTGTGCACGTTGGTCACGTCGCCGGTGATGCAGTGTCCGGCGTACATGTTGCCGAGCGTCGAGTCCTCCCAGCCGGGCACGA